>NZ_JBFAKG010000041.1:0-89947 GCF_040655595.1 Saccharopolyspora sp. NPDC050389 | reverse complement strand
TCCGAACCCGGTAGCTAAGCTCCCCAGCGCTGATGGTACTGCACTCGACAGGGTGTGGGAGAGTAAGACACCGCCGACACACTATTTAAAGGGGCCGACCGGACCCGTCCTTGGGGACGGTTCTCCGGTCGGCCCCTTCTTTTGTCCGAAAGCCGTTGCTGCGTTCGTTCAGACGCCGCACGGTTCACACGAGTTGCCCCCGCTCACATCAGGGGTGCCACCCTCCGCGACCCGCCATCAGGTGGGACTACGCTGGTGGGAACTTCAGTATTTTCTGCTTCAGGAGGTTCGGTGTCCGGTTCCGACGACACGAGCGGCGGTCCTCGCCGCGGGGCCGGTGCCGGCCGAGGCGGCCAGGGCGGCCGCGGAAACTTCGATCGCCGCGGTTCCTCCGGCGGTCCCCGCCGGGACCGCGACGGAGGCGGCCCGCGCCGCTTCGGCGACCGCGACAACCGCGGCTACCGAAATGATCGCGACGACCGCAACCGGGATGACCGGAACCGGGACGACCGGGGCGGCCGCGACAACTTCGGCGGCGGCCGCGACCGATTCCGCGGCCAGGGCGGGCGCCCCGGCGGCTACCGCGACCGCGACGACCGCGGTGGCTTCCGCCGCGATTCCGACAACCGCGACAGCCGTTTCCGCCGTGACGACAGGCGTGATGACCGCGGCGGCTTCCGTCGCGACGACCGCGGCGACGACCGCCCGCGCCGCTTCAACGACCAGAACGGCCGAGACCGCGGCTTCGACCGTCGCGACGACCGCCCGCGCCGTGACGACCGTGGCGGCTTCCGCAAGGACGACCGTCGCGATGACCGGGGCGGCTTCCGCAAGGATGACCGTGGCGGCTTCCGCAAGGATGACCGTGGCGGGTTCCGCAAGGATGACCGGGGTGGTTTCCGCAAGGACGACCGCGGCGGCTTCCGCAAGGATGACCGCCGCGATGACCGCGGTGGTTTCCGCAAGGATGACCGGGGTGGTTTCCGCAAGGACGACCGCGGCGGCTTCCGCAAGGATGACCGCCGTGACGACCGCGGCGGCTTTCGCAAGGACGACCGTGGCGGATTCCGCCGTGACGATCGCCGCGATGACAAGCATGACGACCGCGGTGGTTTCCGCCGTGACGACAGGCCGCGCCGTGACGACTTCCGCCGTGATGACCGCGGACGCGACGACCGCCGTGACTTCCGGCGCGATGACCGCGGACAGGACGACCGCGGCCGCCGTGACTTCCAGCGGGACGACCGCCCGCGTCGCGACAACTTCCGCCGTGACGACCGAGGTCGCGATGACCGTGGCGGTTTCCGCCGCGACGACCGGGGACGTGACGACCGCCCGCGCCGCGATGACCGCGGCGGGTTCCGCAAGGACGACCGGGGTGGCTTCCGTAAGGACGACCGCCGCGATGACCGGGGCGGTTTCCGTAAGGACGACCGTCGTGACGACCGGGGTGGTTTCCGCAAGGACGACCGCGGCGGCTTCCGCAAGGACGACCGCCGTGACGACCGGGGTGGCTTCCGCAAGTACGACCGCCGTGACGACCGGGGTGGCTTCCGCAAGTACGACCGTCGTGACGACCGGGGTGGCTTCCGTAAGGACGACCGGCCCGGCAAGCCCCGCTTCGACGACCGCCGCCGTGACGACCGGCCCCGTGACGACAGGCCCCGCGATGTCAGGCCGCGTCGTGATGACCGGCCCCGTGACGACCGGCCGCGTCCGCAGGGCGACCGGTTCGACCGCGACCGCGGCGGACGCCCGGACCGGGACCGTCGTGGTGGGGACCACCGCGGCGGAGACCGCAAGGGCGGGCCGCGCGACGGTGGCCGTCGGGACCGGGGTGGCTTCCGGCACGACTCGCCGCGGACCGAGTCGCGCGACGAGGGCGCCGTCGAGTCGGCGGCGAAGCCGGAAGAGCCCCAGCTGCCCGAGGGCCTGGAGCCCGGTGACCTCGACATCGAGATCCGCCGCGAGCTGCTGACGCTGCCCAAGGGCCTGGCCGACAAGGTCGCAGTGCACCTGATCGCCGCCGGCCAGCTGATCGACTCGGAGCCGGAGCGCGCCCTGGAGCACGCGCGGTATGCGCGTCAGCGGGCTCCGCGCATCCCTTCGGTGCGCGAGGCCAACGGCCTCACCGCCTACCTGGTGGGCGAGTGGAACGAGGCGCTGTCGGAGCTGCGCGCCGTCCGGCGGATGGCCGGCGGCCCCGGGCATCTGGCGATCATGGCCGACTGCGAGCGCGCGATGGGACGGCCGGAGCGCGCGGTGGAACTCAGCCGCAGCGAGGAAGCCACCCAGCTCGACCAGGAAGACGCCGTCGAGCTGCGCATCGTCGCCGCGGGCGCGCGCCGGGACCTCGGTGAGATCGATGCCTCGGTGGTGAGCCTGCAGACCGCGGAGCTGGACCCGAAGCTCCAGGAGCCGTGGAGCGCGCGCCTGTTCTACGCCTACGCCGACAACCTGGCGGCGGCCGGGCGGGAGCGGGACGCCTTCACCTGGTTCGTGCACGCGGCCAACGCCGACGACGAGGAAGAGACCGACGCCGCCGACCGCCTCGAGGAGCTCGCCGAGAAGCTGGGCGGCCCGGACGCGGTCGAGGAGCTCGTCACCGAGGCCGAGGCGGCAGCCGAGGTCGACGACGAGGACTTCGAAGACGACTCTGAGGCCGACGACGCCGAGGCCGATGACGACGTCGACGAGCTCGACGAGCAGTCCGAGGACGAGGCCGAGAACGCCGACTCCGAGACGGCCGCCGATGACGAGGCCGTCGAGGAAAAGGTCGCGGACGACAAGGCCGCCGAGCGGTCGGCCGAGTCGGACGCCACCGACGCCGATGCTGACAACGCAGGAGGGGGCGCGCGAGCGCAGTGAGCGGCACGCTTCTCGACGGACATGATGTCGTGCTGTTCGACCTCGACGGCACGGTGTTCCGCGGCGGTGAACTCGTCCCCGGTGCGCTGGAGGCGATCCAGGAGGTGCACCGCCGCGGCGTTCCGGTCCGCTACGTGACCAACAACGCGTCCAAGCCGGACCAGGCCGTGGCCGACCATCTCGTCGGCCTCGGCCTGGACGCGGACCGGACCGAGGTGAGCACCAGCGCCCAGGCCGGTGCCGCGATGCTGGCCGAGAAGCTGCCGTCCGGGTCGAAGGTGCTGGTCGTCGGCTCGCCCGCGCTGGTGTCCGAAGTGGACAAGGCCGGGCTGGTGCCGGTCCGCGGGTTCGCCGACGAGCCGGTCGCGGTCGTGCAGGGGCTGTACACCGAGATCGGGTACCGCGACCTCACCGAGGCCTGCCTGGCGATCCGCGCCGGCGCGCTGTGGGTCTCGTGCAACGGCGACCGCACGCTGCCGACCGAGCGCGGCCTGGCGCCCGGGAACGGTGCGCTCGTCGCGCTCGTGCAGGCGGCCACCGATCAGGATCCGCTGGTGGCGGGCAAGCCCGAGCGCCCGCTGCTGGACCGGGCCGTCGCTTCCGCCGGGGCCGGGGCGCCGCTGATGGTCGGCGATCGGCTCGACACCGACATCGCGGGCGCGGTCAACGCTGGGATGCCGGTGCTGATGGTGCTGACCGGCGTCAGCACGGCGCGGGACCTGCTGGAAGCCACCGCCGACATGCGGCCCGGCTACGTCGGCGCGGATCTCCGTGCGCTGAACCAGCCGGCCGGCGAGGTCGCGATCGGCGCGCAGCCCGGGTGGCAGGTCCGCGTCGACAGCGGCTCGCTGGAACTGGCCGCGCAGGCCGGGGAACAGCCGGGCGATGCGATTTCGGCGCTCCGCGCGCTCTGCGCCGCGTGGTGGGCGGCGTCGTCGGGGCCCGTCGCCGTGCGCGGAGCCGACGAGCGCGCGCAGGATGCGTTGAAGGAACTGGGTTTGGCCTGACCGGCGCATGTCGCGGCGTCGCTGTCGTGACGTTCCGCTAGCGTGGACGCGTCGCCGCTACAGCCATCGCGGCGTGATCGATGGGAGCAGGAGCGGATGACCTCTCCGTGGCAACAGGCGCCGAATCCCGCGACGCTGGCGCGCCCGGCCGACGACGGTCAGCCGGCGATCGACGCCATCGCGGCGGCGGTGGCCGAGCTCGACGAGGTGCGGGAACTGCCGGTGGCCGAGCACGTCGAACGGTTCGAGGCGGTGCACACCGCGCTCACCGATGCGCTGTCGAAGGCCGACAACCTCCTCTCCGGAACGAGTGCACACAGGAGCTGACGGTAGTGCCACGCAAGGCGCGGTTGGATGCCGAACTGGTTCGTCGCGGGCTCGCCCGATCCCGTGAACACGCCGCGGAACTGGTCACCGCCGGACGGGTGAGCGTGCGCGGCATGGTTGCCCGCAAGGCAGCCACCGCGGTTGAGATCGATGCCGCGGTGGTGGTCGCCGAGGACGTCGACGATCCCGGTTGGGCGTCGCGCGGCGCGTACAAGCTGGTCGGGGCGCTGGAGGCGTTCGAGCCGGCCGGGTTGGCCGTTGAAGGCCGGCGCTGCCTGGACGCCGGCGCGTCCACCGGCGGGTTCACCGATGTGCTGCTGCGCCGCGGCGCGCGCGAGGTCGTGGCCGTCGACGTCGGTTACGGGCAGCTGGTCTGGAAGCTGCAGACCGACGAGCGGGTGCGGATCCACGACCGGACGAACGTGCGATCGCTGACGCCGGAAGACATCGACGGCCAGGTGGACCTGGTGGTGGCCGACCTGTCGTTCATCTCGCTGAAGCTGGTGCTGCCCGCGCTGGCCGCCTGCGCCACCCCGACAGCCGATCTGGTTCCGATGATCAAACCGCAGTTCGAGGTGGGCAAACAGCGGCTAGGCTCGGGTGGCGTGGTACGCGATCCCGAGCTGCGGGCGGAAGCGGTCCTCGATGTCGTGCGGTTCGCCGCCGATCTGGGGCTCGGCCTGCGCGGTGTCGTGGCAAGCCCGTTGCCCGGTCCGTCGGGCAACGTCGAGTACTTCGCCTGGCTGCGGCCGGGCGCGAGCACCGATGCGGACGCGGCGGAGGCGCTCGTGGTGGACGCGGTCCGGCAGGGACCGCAGACTGCAGGCAAGAGCTCGCACCGGTGAAGGAGTGGAGTTGACCCGAGAGGTGCTGCTGGTGGTGCACACCGGCAGGCAGCACAACATGCGCACCGCGGAGAAGGTCGCCGGTCAGCTCATCGACGCGGGCCTGCGGGTGCGGGTGCTCGCGGAGGAGGCACCGGAGCTCAGCGCCGACTGCTACCTCCAGGTGGTCGAGCCCGGCCCGGAGGCTGCTGCGGGCACGGAGCTCGTCTTGGTGCTGGGCGGTGACGGGACGCTGCTGCGCGCCGCGGAAATCGCGCGGCTGGCCGACGTGCCGGTCTTCGGCGTGAACCTCGGCCGGGTCGGTTTCCTGGCCGGGGCCGATTCCGACGCGCTCGATGAGGCGGTGGCCGCCGTCGTCGAGTCCCGCTACTACGTCGAGGAGCGGATGACCATCGAGGTCACCGCGAAGCTCGACGGCGAGGTCCTGGTCCGGACCTGGGCGCTGAACGAGGCGAGCGTCGAGAAGAGCAGCCGGGAGCGGATCCTCGACCTGGTCGTCGAGGTCGACGGTCACCCGGTGTCGGCGTTCGGCTGCGACGGCGTGCTGTGTTCCACCCCGACCGGTTCCACGGCGTACGCGTTCTCCGCGGGCGGGCCGGTGGTGTGGCCGGAGGTGCAGGCGCTGCTGGTCGTGCCGAGCAACGCGCACGCCCTCTTCGCCCGCCCGCTGGTGGTGTCGCAGAAGTCGTTGGTGGCGCTGGAGATCGACCAGCACGGCCACCACGCGGTGCTGTTCTGCGACGGCCAGCGCCAGTTCGACCTGCCGCCGGGCGCGCGGGTCGAGGTGGTCGCGGGGAAGGCGCCGCTGCGCCTGGTGCGGCTGCACGACACCGCCTTCACCGATCGCCTGGTGCGCAAGTTCGAGCTCCCCGTCCAGGGCTGGCGCGGCCCCGCCAAGATCGGCTGATTCGGTCTCCGCCTTTTGAAGCGGCGATACCTGCACCGCCGGGCGTATCAGCCACAATTTCAATTCAGGCGCTGATCACACCAGCGGGGCACCACTCCTCGGGTGATGCCGATAGGGTGCTTGATGTGTTGGCGGAGATGCGCATCCAGGGACTGGGCGTCATCGACGACGCCACGCTCGCACTGCATGCCGGCCTGACGGTGGTCACCGGTGAGACCGGCGCCGGTAAGACGATGGTGGTCACCGGGCTGCACCTGCTCGGCGGTGGTCGGGCCGATGCCTCGCGGGTCCGGTCCGGTGCGCAGCGTGCCGTCGTGGAGGGCCGGTTCCAGACCACGATCGACTCGCCGGCGGCCAAGGTCGCCGCCGATGCCGGGGCCGAACCCGACGACGACGGCAGCCTGATCGCGGTGCGGACCGTGACGGCCGACGGCCGGTCGCGGGCGCACCTCGGCGGTCGATCGGTGCCCAACGCCGTGCTTTCCGAGCTGGCCGAGCAGGTGTTGGCCGTGCACGGCCAGAACGATCAGCTCCGGCTGCTGCGGTCCGGCGAGCAGCGCGCGGTGCTGGACCGGTTCGCCGGCGAGCCCGTGCTGCACGTGCTCGCCGACTACCAGCGGGTCCGCGCGGAGTGGGCCGAGGCGGTGCGGGAGCTCACCGAGCGCACCGAACGCTCGCGGGAGCTGGCCAGGGAAGCGGAGTTGCTGCGGCACGGCCTGGCCGAGATCGATGCCGTCGCCCCGGAATCGGGCGAGGACGTCGCACTGGTGGACGAGGCGCGGCGGCTCGCGGACGTCGACCAGCTCCGGGAGATCGCGACGGGCGCTCATCTGGCGCTCACCGGCGCGGTCGACGGTGACCCGGATGCGCCGGGCGCGATCGGCCTGATCGGAGAGGCCCGGCGGCGCCTCGGTGGCGCCGAGGATCCGGCGCTGCGGGAGCTGGAGCCGCGGGTGGCGGAGGCCGTCGCGGTGCTGGCCGACGTGGGCGGCGAGCTCGGCGGCTACCTGGACCGGCTGGACGCCGACCCGGCCCGGCTGGAGCAGGTGCTGGCCCGGCAGGCCGAGTTGAAGCAGCTCACGAAGAAGTACGCCGCGGACGTCGACGGGGTGCTGGCGTGGGCCGATGAAGCGCGCAGCCGACTGTCCGGAATGGACACTTCCGAGGAGGCGCTGGCGGCGCTGGCCGCGCGGCGCGACGAGCTCGCGGTGGAGCTCGCCGAACACGCGGTCGCGGTCTCCGCGGCACGGCAGGAAGCCGCGGTGGGGCTCTCCTCGGCGGTTTCCGAGGAACTCGACGGATTGGCGATGCCGCAGGCGCGGCTGGAAGTCGTCGTCCAGGCGAGGGAAGCCGATCCCGGCGACCCGAACGCGCTGCCGGTGGACGGCAAGACCTTGCACGCCGGCCCGGACGGGGTCGACGAGGTCGAACTGCAGCTGATCGCGCACTCCGGCGCCCCGGCGCTGCCGATCCACAAGGGCGCCTCGGGCGGTGAGCTGTCCCGGGTGATGCTGGCGCTGGAGGTCGTGCTCGCCGACGCGGACACGGTGCCGACGCTGGTCTTCGACGAGGTCGACGCCGGCGTCGGCGGGCGGGCCGCGGTGGAGATCGGGCGGCGGCTGGCCCGCCTGGCCCGGACCCACCAGGTCGTGGTCGTCACCCACCTGCCGCAGGTCGCCGCCTACGCCGACCGCCACCTGGTGGTGGACAAGGGCGCCGCCGACGGCGGGCTGACCCGCAGCGACGTGCGGGTCGTCGCCGACGAGCGGCGGGTGGTCGAGCTGGCGCGGATGCTGGCCGGGATGGATTCCACGGAGACCGGCCGGGCCCACGCGGAGGAACTGCTGGACACCGCGACGGCCTACAAGCTGGCGCAGGCCCGCTTCCGGCGGCGCGGGAAGGCCGCCACCAAGAAGCGGGAACACAGCGGTAAATAGGCCGTTCGGCCCAACGAAATCTGCTGCTTGTGGGTCAATGGCATCGGCGTGGCGTACCAACGACAAGTGATCGATTTGTCACCATCGGTGCATGAAACTCAGCGGTCTGCTTGCCCGTCAGCAGGAAAGCCTGCCCGGTGTGGTCGGGATCGCCAGGGTGGAGCGGCGCCCGGGTGACGTGCTGCGCCGGGTTCGCTCCGGCGACATCGCGGTGATCGACCACGCGGACTTGGACCGGCGCACGGCCGAAGCGCTGGTCTCGGCCGGGGTGATCGGGGTCGTCAACGCCGCCCCGTCGATCTCCGGGCGCTACCCGAACCTCGGGCCCGAGGTGCTGCTGTCGGCCGGCATAGCGCTGGTCGACGGTGTCGGCCCGGAGGTCGCGCACCGGATCAAGGACGGCTCGAAGATCCGGCTGCACGAGGGCGGCGTGTTCGTCGGGGAGCGGGAGGTCGGGCGCGGGACCTCGCAGGACGCCAACTCGGTCGCCGACCTGCTCATCGAGGCGAAGGCCGGGATGTCGACGCAGCTGGAGGCGTTCTCGGCGAACACCATCGAGTTCCTGCGCAAGGAGCGGACGCTGATCCTCGATGGCATCGGCGTGCCCGAGCTGAGCATCTCGATGGAGGGACGCCAGGTGCTCGTCGTGGCGCCGGGCTACGGCCACGCCGACGACCTGCAGCGGTTGAAGAAGTACATCCGCGAGTACCGGCCGGTGCTGATCGGAGTGGAGGGCGGCGCCGAGACGCTGCGCAAGGCCGGGCACAAGCCGGACGTCATCGTCGGCGACCCGGACAGCATCGCCACCGCCACCCTGAAGTGCGGCGCGGAGCTCGTGATCCCGGCTCACCTCGACGGGCACGCGCCCGGCCTGGAGCGCATCCAGGACCTGGGAATCGGCGCGGTGACGTTCCCGGCGTCCGGGAACCCGGAGGACCTGGCGCTGCTGCTCGCCGACGCGCACAAGGCGAGCCTGGTGATCACGGTCGGGTTCCACGCGACGCTGGGCGAGTTCCTCGACCGCGGGCGCTCCGGCTCGAACCCGTCGACGTTCCTCACCCGGCTCCGGTTGGGCAGCAAGGTCATCGACGGCGCCGCGGTGGCGACGCTGCAGCGCAGCCGGACGCCGGTCGGCGCGATCGTGCTGCTGGTCCTCGCGGTGCTGCTGGTGGCCGCCGTGGCGCTGGTGGTCTCCGGGCTCGGCACCGCATTCCTGGGGCTGGTCGGTGACACCGGCGAGTCCGTCTTCGCTTATCTCAAGGGGCTTTTCTCGTGATCTCGTTGCGGTACCACATCGTGTCGATCGCCGCGGTCTTCCTGGCGTTGGCCGTGGGCGTCCTGGTCGGCTCCACGTCGCTCAGCGGCCGGTTGCTGGCGGGCGTGGGCGACGAGCAGCGATCCCTGCAGGAACAGGTCGACAACCTCAACGCCGAGCGGACGATGCTCAAGGCGCAGGTCGCGGCCGCCGACCGGTTCGGCTCGGCGGTCGGGCCGATGGCCGTGCATGGCCAGCTCGCGCAGCGCAGCGTCGTGCTGATCACCTCGGACGACGCCGACGACCAGCAGCGCGACGCGGTCGAGCAGCTGTTGCGCGCGTCGGGTGCGGACGTGGCCGGTGAGGTGCGGCTCGGCCCGTCGTTCGCCGACCCGGGCCGGGCGGACCAGCTGCGGCGGGTGGTCACCGAACTGCTGCCCGCCGGGCTGCAGCTGCCCACGGCGGCCGATCCCGGCACCATGGCCGGCGGCCTGATCGGGCCGTTGGCGCTGCTGAACCCGCAGAACGGGCAGCCGCAGACCGGCGACCAGGAGCGGGCGGCGGCGTTCGCGGGCCTTGCCGACGGCGGCTTCGCGACCGCCTCGCCGGGACTGCGGCCCGCGCAGCTCGCCGTGGTGCTCACCGGCGGCCGGATCGAAAGCGACCGGGCCGGTGACAAGGCCGCGACGCTGGCCCGTTTCGCGGCGCAGCTCGACCGCGCGGGACAGGGCGCGGTGCTCGCCGGCGGCGCGGGCTCGGCAGACGGGACCGGGCCGGTCGGTGTCGTGCGCGCGGATCCGGCGCTGGCGTCGTCGTTGTCCACGGTGGACGACCTGGACAGCGGCTCGGGGCGGGTGGCGATCGTGCTGGCGCTGCGGGAGCAGGCCGAGCGGCAGGCCGGGCACTACGGCGTCGCGAGCAGCGCGCAGGGCCCGGTGCCGGAGACGCGTGGCTAGCCGAGTGTCGATGCTCACCACGGCGGCCCATCACGGCGGATGTGGGCGGTGACCGACGGGTAGGCCGCCGGATAGCGGTTGACCTGGCCGGTCGCCCCGACGCAGCGTGGCAGGTCTCGGTGCACGGCCCCGGTGGTCGTGCGTTAGGCTGGAATTCCGTGGGAGCGACGGATCCAGCCGTCCTGCCAGTGCAGAAATCCAGCCAGGCGACGGCTTGACCACGGGGAGCTTTTGTTGGTGCCGCAAGCACGCACGATCAAGCACGTTTTCGTCACGGGGGGCGTGGCCTCCTCGTTGGGTAAGGGGCTCACGGCATCCAGCCTGGGCGAACTGCTGACCTCCCGCGGCCTGCGGGTGACCATGCAGAAGCTCGACCCGTACCTGAACGTCGATCCGGGAACGATGAACCCGTTCCAGCACGGTGAGGTGTTCGTGACCGAGGACGGCGCCGAGACCGACCTCGACATCGGGCACTACGAGCGGTTCCTGGACCGCGACCTGACCCGCAACGCCAACGTGACGACCGGCCAGGTGTACTCGGCGGTCATCGCCAAGGAGCGCCGCGGTGAGTACCTGGGCGACACGGTGCAGGTGATCCCGCACATCACCGACCAGATCAAGGCCCGGATCCGGGCGATGGCCGAGCCGGACGAGGACGGCCGCACGCCGGACGTGGTGATCACCGAGGTCGGCGGCACGGTCGGCGACATCGAGTCGCTGCCGTTCCTGGAGGCCTGCCGGCAGGTCCGGCACGACGTCGGCCGCGACAACTGCTTCTTCCTGCACGTGTCGCTGGTGCCGTTCCTGGCGCCCTCGGGCGAGCTGAAGACCAAGCCCACGCAGCACTCGGTGGCGGCGCTGCGCAACATCGGCATCCAGCCCGACGCGCTGGTGTGCCGGGCGGACCGGGACCTGCCGGAAGACCTCAAGCGCAAGATCGCCCTGATGTGCGACGTGGACTCCGACGGCGTGGTGGCCTGCCCGGACGCGCCGTCGATCTACGACATCCCGCGGGTGCTGCACGGCGAGGGCCTGGACGCCTACCTGGTGCGGCGGCTCGGGCTGCCGTTCCGCGACGTCGACTGGTCGGTGTGGGGCGACCTGCTGGACCGGGTGCACAAACCGTCGGAGCGGGTGCGGATCGCGCTGGTCGGCAAGTACGTCGACCTGCCGGACGCCTACCTGTCGGTCACGGAGGCGCTGCGCGCCGGTGGGTTCGCGAACCGGGCGAAGGTGGAGATCTCCTGGGTCGGCTCGGACACCTGCGAGACCGAGGCGGGCGCGGCGCAGGCGCTGTCCGGAATGGACGGCGTGCTGATCCCGGGCGGCTTCGGGGTGCGCGGCATCGAGGGCAAGCTCGGCGCGATCCGCTACGCGCGGACGAACGGCATCCCGGTGCTGGGGTTGTGCCTGGGCCTGCAGTGCATGGTGATCGAGACGGCGCGTTCGCTGGCCGGGCTGGAGCGGGCCAACTCCACGGAGTTCGAGGAGCCCGCCAAGCACCCGGTGATCAGCACGATGGCCGACCAGCACGACGTGATCTCCGGTGACCGGGACATGGGCGGCACCATGCGGCTGGGTTCGTACCCGGCGAAGTTGCAGGAGGGCTCGATCGTCGCCGAGGCGTACGGCTCCACCGAGGTCGCCGAGCGGCACCGGCACCGCTACGAGGTGAACAACTCCTACCGGGACCGGTTGGGCAAGGCGGGCCTGGTGTTCTCGGGCACCTCCCCGGACGACCGGCTGGTGGAGTTCGTCGAGCTGCCGCGCGAGGTGCACCCGTTCTTCGTGGGCACGCAAGCGCACCCGGAGCTCAAGAGCCGTCCCACCCGCCCGCACCCGCTGTTCGCGGCGTTCGTGAAGGCGGCCCTGGACTACCGCGCCGCGGAGCGGCTCCCGGTGGAGCTGGAGCCCGTCCAGGAGCCGGCGCCCAGTGCGTGATCTTCGTTCGCGCTGAGGAATGCTTCGATACTGGCCTGCGTGGCGGTGCGGGTGGCGGAACCTCAGACGCCGTCGCGCTGTGGGATCCCCGACATCATGAATGCCAATTCACCACGTCGGGGCTGTCCTCGCGAGAAGACGTCTGAGAACCCGCGGCGGTGCAAGCTGAGTCCCACACCGCAAGCGGCTGCCGCCGCTTTAAAAACAGACTTTAAGGTGGCGGCGTGGACACGACGGATCACGGTGTCGCGCGCACCGATGGCGAGCATGAATTCACCACCCTGGCCAGCGAGGACGTGTACGTGGGGAAGATCCTCGCGTTGCGGGCCGACGAGGTCGGGATGCCCGGTGGCGGGCACGCGCGCCGCGAGGTCGTCGAGCACCTCGGGGCGGTCGCGGTGGTGGCCGTGGACGAGCACGACCAGGTCGTGCTGATCCACCAGTACCGGTATCCGCTCGGCCGGCGGCTCTGGGAGCTGCCGGCCGGGCTGCTGGACGTGGCGGGCGAGGAGCCGGTGCGCACGGCGCAGCGGGAGCTCGCCGAGGAGGCGGGGCTCGCGGCCCAGGACTGGTCGGTGCTGGTCGACGTCGCCACGTCGCCGGGCTTCACCGACGAGTGCGTCCGGGTGTTCCTGGCCACCGGGCTGTCCGATGTGGATCGTCCGGCGGCGGTCGGGGACGAGGAGGCGGACCTGGTGATCCGGCGCTTCCCGCTGGCCGAGGCGGTGCGGATGGCGCTGGCCGGGGAGATCGTCAACGGTCCCGGCGTGGCCGGGCTGCTCGCCGCCCAGGCTGTTCGCGACGGCCGGGCGCAGGCGCGCCCGGCGGACGCCGAATGGCCGGATCGGCCCCAGCGCTTCGCCGCCCGGTGAGGGGTTTCGAGGAGCTGCCGCCGGATCTGCGCGGGGCGATCACCGGATACCTCGACCACCTCGCCGTCGAGCGCGGCACCGCCCGCAGCACCCTCGACTCCTACGCCAGGGATCTGCGCCGGTACGCCGAGTTCCTGGCCGGGGCGGGGATTTCCGGGCTCGCCGAGGTGCGCTCGGAGCACCTGTCCGGATTCCTGGCCGAGCTTCGGGAAGGCACCGAGCAGCGGCCCGCGCTCGCGCCTTCGTCGTCGGCCCGGGCCCTGGTGGCCGCTCGCGGCCTGCACCGCTTCGCGTACGCCGAAGGGCAACTGGCGGTCGACGTCGCGCGCGAGGTCGCGCCGCCGAGCCTGCCCAAGCGGCTGCCGAAGGCGCTGCCCATCGATGACGTCGGGAAGCTGCTCGATCACGCCGGTGGCGACGACGCCCGGGGCATGCGGGACCGGGCACTGCTGGAGCTGCTGTATTCGACGGGTGCGCGGATCTCCGAGGCGGTCGGGTTGGATCTCGACGACATCGACGGCACCAACCGCACCGTCTTGCTGGACGGCAAGGGCGGCCGCCAGCGGCTGGTGCCCATCGGCCGGCCGGCGCTGGCGGCGCTGGACGCGTACCTGGTGCGAGCCCGGCCCGGTTTGGCGACGCGCGGGCGCGGAAACGCCGCGGTGTTCCTGAATTCGCGCGGAACCCGCCTTTCCCGGCAAAGCGCGTGGAACGCGCTGAAGATCGCCGCGCAGCGCGCCGGAATCGGCGGCTCGGTTTCGCCGCACGTGCTGCGGCACTCGTTCGCCACGCACCTCGTGGAGGGCGGCGCCGACGTCCGCGTGGTGCAGGAGCTCCTCGGCCACGCCTCGGTCACGACGACCCAGGTCTACACCCTGATCACCGTGAACACGCTGCGGGAGGTCTACGCGACGGCCCATCCGCGCGCACACGCTACGGAGTGAGTTGGTGACGTTGCGAATGCGGGTTGGCGGCGCAGGGGGTAGACGTTGATCACACGGAGATCACAGGGAACTTCCGATACGTCGGCGAGGCGCGTTGCCGCTGGTAACGAATGCCACTTAGGCTGCGTTTGATCGCCACCGGCACCAAAGGAGTCAGATCGCCATGTCGCTACCGCAGCCCGCCGCCGAAGGGCGGCCCCGGGGCGCGGTCGACCTGAGCATCGCCCCGGAGACGACGGGTCGCGCGGAAGACGTCGGCCTCGCGCCGAATCCGCGCGGTCTCGGTCCGACTGGCCGGCCACGTCGGCACATCCCGGAGCCGCCGTTGCTGGACCGGCACGGTCCCGCGTCGGTGCTCGCGATGTGCAACCAGAAGGGCGGCGTCGGGAAGACCACGTCGACGATCAACCTCGGCGCAGCGCTGGCGGAGTACGGACGCCGGGTGCTGCTGGTGGATTTCGATCCGCAGGGCGCGCTCTCGGTCGGCCTCGGTGTCCAGCCGCACCAGCTCGACCAGACCATCTACAACGTGATCATGGAACGCCCGGTCGTCGTCCAGGACGTGGTGCGGCAGACCAGCGTCGAAGGCATGGACCTGCTGCCCAGCAACATCGACCTGTCCGCGGCCGAGGTTCAGCTGGTCGCCGAGGTGGGCCGGGAGCAGACCCTGCACCGGGTGCTGCAGCCGGCGCTGGCGGAGTACGACTACGTGCTGGTGGACTGCCAGCCGTCGCTGGGCCTGCTGACGGTGAACGCGTTGGCGGCCGCGGACGGCGTGATAATCCCGTTGGAGTGCGAGTTCTTCAGCCTGCGCGGGGTGGCGCTGCTGATCGACACCATCGAGAAGGTCCGGGAGCGGCTGAACCCGAAGCTGGAGATCAGCGGCATCCTGGCGACCATGTTCGACCCGCGCACGCTGCACTCCCGCGAGGTGATGGCGCGCGTCGTCGAGGCGTTCGGCGACGTCGTCTTCGACGCCGTGATCAACCGCACGGTGCGGTTCCCGGAGACCACGGTGGCCGGCGAACCGATCACCCGCTGGGCGCCCCGCTCGGCCGGCGCCCAGGCGTACCGGGAGCTGGCGCGCGAGGTGATCGCCCGATGAGTCGGCGGGTCGCCCTGCCAGGAGCTGCCGAACTGTTCCGTACTACTGTTCCTCGGACGGATCAGGCGGACCCGCCGGAGCCGGAGCCGGCCGCGGCACAGCCCGCGGGTGGCCGGTCCGGTTCGGGGCGGCGCAAGCACGATTCGAAGATCACCGTGTACGTGTCCGACGAGGAGTTGCTGGGCTTGGAGCAGGCGCGGCTGGCATTGCGGGCCGACCACGGCATCGCCGTGGACCGGGGCCGGGTGGTGCGCGAAGCGGTTGCCGTGGTGCTCGCCGACCTCGATCGCAACGGCGCGGACTCGGTGCTGGTCCGGCGCCTGCAGGAGCCCGGCGAGTGACAGACCCCGCGGTACCGGAGGAACGGTCGAACGAGGACTCCGGCGCGAACGGCCGGTTCATGGTGCGGCTGGAGAACTTCGAAGGCCCCTTCGACCTGCTGCTGCAGCTGATCTCGCAACACCAGCTGGACGTCACCGAGGTGGCGCTGCACAAGGTCACCGACGAGTTCATCGCCTACACCAAGGCGCTCGGCGAGCATTGGGACCTGGACGAGACCACCGAGTTCCTGGTGGTCGCCGCGACCCTGCTGGACTTGAAGGCGGCCCGGCTGCTGCCCTCCGCGGATGTGGAGGACGAGGCCGACCTTGCGCTGCTGGAGGCCCGCGACCTGCTCTTCGCCCGGTTGCTGCAATACCGCGCCTACAAGCAGGTCGCCGCGTTGTTCGGCGAGTTGGAGGCCGGGGCGCTGCGGCGCTATCCGCGCTCGGTGTCGGTGGAGGACCGGTTCGTGAACCTCCTGCCGGAGGTGGTGATCGGGGTTCCGCCGGAGCGGTTCGCCGAGATCGCGGCCGCGGTGTTCCGGCCGAAGCCGCCGCCGACCGTTTCGCTGGACCACATCCACCAGCACGGCGTTTCGGTGCGCGAGCACGCGGCGCTGCTGCGGGTGCGGCTGGCGGAGAAGGGCAGTGCGACGTTCGCGGAGCTCGTGTCGGACTGCGGGCACACCGTCGAGGTGGTGGCGCGGTTCCTGGCACTGCTGGAGCTCTACCGGGAGAAGGTCTTGCAGTTCGAGCAGGAGGACCCGCTGGGCGAACTGCTCGTGCGCTGGGTTGGCGGCAGCGTGGCGGAGGCGCAGGCCGACGCCGAGGAGCAGCGCGCCAGCCAGGACGAAGAGGAGTACGGGTGACCGCAGCGAACGACGAGAGCCCCGAGGCGCCGCCGGCGGCGGAGCCCGAGGCGGTGGAGACGCCGGGCGTGCCGGACCTGACCTCCGATTCCGCGCTGGACGCGGCGTTGGAGGCGCTGCTGCTCGTGGTGGACGTGCCGGCGGGCGAGGAGCTGCTGGCCGACACGCTGGAGCAGCCGGTGGCCCGGGTCCGGGCCGCGCTGCGGCGGCTTTCCGACGGTTACGCCGAGGCGGAGCGCGGCGTGGACCTGCGGCGCGTCGGGGACGGATGGCGGTTCTACACGCGGGAGACGTACGCGCCGTACGTGGAGCGGTACCTGCTGGACGGGCAGCGCTCGAAGCTGACGCGCGCCGCGCTGGAGACCCTCGCGGTGATCTCCTACCGGCAGCCGGTGACGCGTTCGCGGGTCGCGGCAGTACGGGGTGTGAACGTCGACGGCGTCATCCGTACTCTGGTAGGGCGCGGCCTTATCGAAGAGGCCGGAACCGACCCGGAGACGGGCGGCATCCTGTACTGCACGACCGAGCTGTTCCTGGAGCGGCTGGGGCTGTCGTCGCTGAAGGAATTGCCGCCGCTCGCCCCCTTGTTGCCCGAAGTGGATTCGATTGATGACGTCTGAGCACCGTTCCCCGTCCAGCAAAGCCGATTCCGAAGGCGTGCGGCTGCAGAAAGTGTTGTCCCAGGCCGGGGTGGCGTCGCGGCGCGCGGCCGAGGAGATGATCGTCGAGGGTCGGATCGAGGTCGACGGCGAGCTCGTCACCGAGCTGGGACGGCGCGTCGACCCGGCGACCGCGGTGATCCACGTGGACGGCAACCGGGTGATGGTCAACGACGACCTGACGCACCTGCTGCTGAACAAGCCGAGCGGCATCCTGTGCACCATGTCGGACGACAAGGGTCGCCCGTGCATCGGTGACTACCTGCGGGAACGGCAGGGCAAGCTGTTCCACGTCGGCCGGCTGGACCAGGACACCGAGGGCCTGCTGCTGATCACCAACGACGGGGAGCTGGCGAACCGGCTGATGCACCCGTCGTACAAGGTGCGCAAGACCTACCTGGCCGAGGTGCTGGGGTCGATCCCGAAGGATCTCGGGCAGCGGCTGCGCGACGGCGTGCAGCTGGAGGACGGCCTGGTGAAGGTGGACCGGTTCAAGCTGGTCGACATGAACCAGAACCGGGCGCTGGTGGAGATCGTGCTGCACGAGGGCCGCAACCGGATCGTGCGGCGGCTGCTCAAGCACGTCGGCTTCCCGGTGCAGCGCCTGGTGCGGACGAGGATCGGCGACGTGCGGCTGACCAGCGAGCGCCCGGGCGCGATCCGGCCGCTGAACCAGCAGGAAGTCGGCTCGCTGTACCGGGCCGTCGGCCTCTGAGGCTTTTCAGACCCGTCTTGCGCTGGTGCGACCGGCTCGCTATGTCTACAGCGTTAATGGATTCAGTGTTGAGTGAAATTTAGTCTCCGAGAGAAAGCCTTCGGCCGATCCGCTCTGGACCGGCCGAAGGCTTTTTTGCTCAGACCTTCTTGGCCTGGCGGGAGAGGAAGAGGCGGGCCACCGGCTCGACGACCCGGGCCGCCACCGGGCCGAGGATCGCCATCAGCAGCACGTAGGCCGTGGCGAGCGCCGCGAGCTCGCCCGGCACCGCTCCCGAGGCGACCGCCAAACCGGCGATCACGATGGAGAACTCACCGCGCGCGACCAGCGCGGCACCGGCCCGCAGTCGACCCATCTTGCCGACGCCCTGCATCCGGGCGGCGAACCAGCCGGTGATCACCTTCGTCACCACGGTCGCCACCGCCAGCAGCAGCGCGATCGGCAGCACCGGCGGGATCTGGCTGGGGTCGGTGTTCAGGCCGAACACGACGAAGAACAGCGCGGCGAACAGGTCGCGGAGCGGCTCCAGCATCCGGGTCGCGTTCGCCGCCGTGGACCCGGAGATCGCGATGCCCAGCAGGAACGAGCCGACCGCCGCCGAGACCTGCAGTTCCGAGGCGATGCCCGCGACCAGCAGCGCCGAACCCAGCAGGCGCAGCAGGAAGACCTCCGGGTCGGGGCTGTCGATCAGCGCGGAGACGTACTTGCCGAAGCGCAGCGCGACGACCAGCACCAGGGTGATCACGACCAGCGACACCCCGACCGCGGTGAGGCCGCCGAGGAAGCTGACCCCGGCCAGCACGGCGGTCAGGATCGGCAGGTAGACGGCCATCGCGAGGTCTTCGAAGACCAGGATCGACAGGATCACCGGCGTTTCCCGGTTGCCCAGCCGACCCAGGTCGCCGAGCACCTTCGCGACGATGCCGGAGGAGGAGATGTAGGTGACGCCGGCCATGGTGAGCGCGCCGAGCGGGCCCCAGCCCAGCAGCAGCGCCACCAGCGCGCCGGGCACCGCGTTCAGCACGATGTCGATGATGCCGGCCAGCCACGAGCGGCGTAAGCCGGTGACGAGTTCACCCGCGGAGTACTCCAGGCCCAGCAGCAACAGCAGCAGGACCACGCCGATTTCGGAGGCCAGGTGGGTGAACGGCTCGATGCCGTGCAGCGGGACCAGGCCGCCGGTGCCGAAGGCCAGCCCACCGAGCAGGTAGAGCGGGATCGGTGACACCCCGATTTTCCATGCGAGTCTCCCGAGGATGCCCAGACCGAAGAAAACCGCACCCAGCTCTATTAGGGAGATCGCCGTGTCGTGCACCGTGTTTCCTCTCGCGTGTTCCCTGCGTATGGAGTTGTTAGGGGTTCGGCACGCGTTGGACCGCCGTTGGTGACGCGTGTCCCGGTCCGGTGACCGGGAAAGTGTTCGGGGCGGGCTTCGTCAGCCCTTTTCCAGGATTTCGCTGGCGGCGCGCAGCCCCTTCGAGGTGCCCACGACGACCACCAGGTCCCCGGCGGCGAACTGGAAGTCCGGCCGCGGCGAGGGATGCACGGTGCCGTCCCGGACGACCGCGACGATCGAGGCCGAGGTGCGGGTGCGCATCTCGGTGTCGCCGAGGGTGCGGCCGGCGTACGGGGAGCCCGAGGCGACGGACAGCTGCCAGGTGGTGATCCCGGCGACCTCGCTCTGCTGCTCGTTGAGCTGCGCGACCAGCTGCGGGGCGCCCAGCAGGTTGGCCAGCGTGCTGGTCTCGGTGGTGGTCAGGGCCACCGAAGCGGCCACCTTGTCCGGGTCCTCGTGGTCGGAGACGATCAGCTCGAACCGGCCGTCGCGGTAGGTGATCACGCCGATGCGGTGGCCGGAGCGGGTGGTGAAGTCCTGCTGCGTGCCGAGCCCCGGCAAGGGGGTCACTGTTACGTCCACGTCCAAGACTGTATTAGGAGATCTTTCGTATTTGTCCCACGGTCCGGATGGATCTGGACGCGATTGGGATGCGCGTGGGCGGACCAGGCAGAATGGACGGTTGGTCCGGCTGGTGCCGGGCCGATCGGTTCCGGCTCGGGAAGGACATGCACGTGGCACACGCCAGGCTCCGCGGTGTGGTGGCGCTCGACGGCCCTTCGGGCACCGGCAAGTCGACGGTGTCCCGGAAGTTGGCGTCCGCGTTGGGGGCGACCTACCTCGACACCGGCGCGATGTACCGGGCCGTGACGCTGGCCGTGCTGCGCGCGGCGGTCGAACAGTCGGATGCGGCCGCGGTGGCGCAGGTGGTGCGGGCGGCGAGCCTGACCGTGGGCACCGACCCGGAGCGGCCGTCGGTGTTCCTGGAAGGCGCGGACGTGGGGCGGGAGATCCGCGGCCCGGAGGTGACCGGCGCGGTGTCGGCGGTGTCGGCGGTCGCCGAGGTGCGGGAGCAGCTGGTCGCCCAGCAGCGGCAGCTGATCGGCGAGGCGTTGGCGTCGCCGGGCGGCATGGTCGTGGAAGGCCGGGACATCGGCACCGTCGTGGTGCCGGATGCGGGCCTGAAGGTCTACCTGACGGCTTCCGCGCACGCCCGCGCGCAGCGCCGCACGGCGCAGGACGTTTCGGAGGGGCGCGCCGGGGACCTGGACCGCACCCACGCCGACGTGCAGCGCCGGGACGCGCTGGACTCCGGCCGGAAGGTGGCGCCGCTGCGCAAGGCCGACGACGCGGTGGAGCTGGACACCACGGATCTGGACGTGGTGGAGGTGCTCGAACAGCTGCACAAGCACGTGGAGAGCCGCGGCCTGCTGGCCGGGGCGGAGCGGACGACGCCATGAGCGACGAGACCCTGCCCGAGGGCGCGACCGGTGGGCTGCACCGGTTCGGCCAGTGGATTTCGCGGCGGATCGTGCGGTTGCCGTATCGGGTGCGGATCCACGGGACGGAGCGGATTCCGCGCACCGGGCCGGTGGTGCTGGTGGCCAACCACAGTTCGATGGCGGACGGGCCGCTGCTGTTCGGAATGATCCCGCGCAACGCGGTGTTCCTGATCAAGCAGGAGATGTTCCGCGGCCCGCTGGGCTGGTTCCTGCGCCGCATCGGGCAGATCGGGGTGCGTCGCGGTGAACCGGACCGCACCCCGCTGCTGGCGGCGGTGCGGGTGTTGCGGGCCGGCGGGTTGGTCGGGGTGTTCCCGGAGGGCACCCGCGGCGACGGAGACGTGGCGAACGCGCAGCACGGGGCGGCGTGGCTGGCGCGGGCGTCGGAGGCGCAGATCCTGCCGGTGGCCTGCCGGGGCACGCGTCGCCCGGAGGGTGCGGGCCGTAGGCTGCTACCCAGGATCGACGTGTTGTTCGGGGAGCCGATCACGCTGCCGGCGGGCAAGGGCCGCACCGGGCTGGTCGTGGCGACCGAGGCGGTGCGCACCGAACTGGTCGAGCTGATCGCCGAGTTGGATCGGCTGGTCGCGGACCAGGACCAAGACTATTCGAGAGGGAAACGAGCGTGACCGACGAGTCGGTGGAAGGCCTGGACGGCACGTGGTCCGATGAGGCCGAGTGGGCGGAGTTCGACGAGGTCGAAGCGCCCGAGGGTGAGGCGCCGCCGAAGCCGCAGCCGGTGCTGGCCGTGGTCGGCCGCCCGAACGTGGGCAAGTCGACGCTGGTGAACCGGTTGCTGGGCCGCCGGGAAGCCGTCGTGCAGGACACCCCTGGTGTCACCCGGGACCGAGTGGCCTACGACGCGCTGTGGAACGGGCGCCGCTTCACGCTGGTGGACACCGGCGGGTGGGAGCCGGACGCCAAGGGCCTGCAGGCGTCGGTGGCCGCGCAGGCGGAGCTGGCGATGCACACCGCGGATGCGGTGCTGCTGGTGGTTGACGCCCGGGTCGGCGCCACCGAGACCGAAGAGGCCGTGGCCAGGGTGCTGCGCCGGTCCAAGCGGCCGGTGCTGCTGGCCGCGAACAAGGTCGACGACCAGCGCGGCGTCTCCGACGTGCATTCGCTGTGGTCGCTTGGGCTGGGCGAGCCGATGCCGGTCAGCGCGTTGCACGGGAGCGGTTCCGGTGACCTGCTGGACGCCGTGCTGGACGTGTTCCCGGAGACGCCGCGCGAGATCTTCGGCGCGACCGGTGGGCCGCGGCGGGTCGCGTTGGTCGGCAAGCCGAACGTGGGCAAGTCGAGCCTGCTCAACAAGCTGACCGGGGAAGAGCGGTCCGTGGTGCACGACGTCGCGGGCACCACGGTGGACCCGGTGGACTCGCTGGTGGAGCTGGACGGCGAGGTGTGGCGGTTCATCGACACCGCCGGGCTGCGCAAGCGGGTGAAGACCGCCAGCGGTACCGAGTACTACGCGTCGCTGCGCACCAAGGCGGCCATCGAGGCGGCCGAGGTGGCGATCGTGCTCATCGACGGTTCCGAGCCGTTGAGCGAGCAGGATCTGCGGGTGCTCACCATGGTCGTCGAAGCCGGTCGGGCGCTGGTGATCGCCTACAACAAGTGGGACCTGGTCGATGAGGACCGGCGCCACCAGCTGGAGAAGGAGATCGACCGCGAGCTGGTGCGGGTGCGGTGGGCCGAGCGGGTCAACGTGTCGGCCAGGACCGGCCGGGCGGTGGCGAAGCTGGCGCCGACGCTGCGCACCGCGCTGGATTCGTGGGACACCCGGATTTCGACCGGCCGGTTGAACGGCTGGCTTTCGGAGCTGGTCGCGGCCAACCCGCCGCCGGTGCGCGGCGGCAGGCAGCCCAAGATCCTGTTCGCCACGCAGGCGCAGTCGCGGCCGCCGACGATCGTGCTGTTCACCACCGGGTTCCTGGAGGCCGGGTACCGGCGGTTCCTGGAGCGCAAGTTCCGGGAGACGTTCGGCTTCGTGGGCAGCCCGGTGCGGATCTCGGTGCGGGTGCGGGAGCGCAAGGCCAAGGGCGGTCGCCGCTGATCACCGTGCGCTCGGGTGGCGTGCGCGCTGCGTTTCCGCTGTCCCGCTAATCTGCTGGCGACCCTCGGAACAGGGGAGGTGACCGAGTGGTGCGGGCTGAGGACGGCGGGGGGCCGATCCGTGTTGTGCTGGCCGATGACGAGGCGATGCTGCGGCGTGGCCTGCGGGTGTTGTTGGAGGCAGACGGCACGATCAAGGTGGTCGCCGAGGCGGGCAACGGGGACGAGTTGCTGGCGGCGGTGCGCGCGCATCGCGTGGATGTCGCCCTGATCGATGTGCAGATGCCCGGCAAGGACGGGTTGACGGCGTTGCGGACGCTGACGGCGTTGGCGGATCCGCCGGTGTCGGCGGTGTTGACGACGTTCGACCTGGACGACTACGTGGCCGATGCCTTGCGGTTCGGGGCGCGCGGGTTCCTGCTCAAGGACGCCGAGCCGGCGATGCTGGTTCGGGCGGTGCACGACCTGGCGGCGGGTGGGGCGGTGCTGGATCCGCGGATCACCGCGCGGCTGCTGCCGAGGTTCCGCACCGCGACCGACAACGCGCACGAGATGCAGTTGGTGCGGGGGTTGTCCGGGCGGGAGCGGCAGGTGCTGCAGCTGTTGGCCGATGGCCGGTCCAACGCCGACATCGGGGTTCGGCTCGGGCTGACCGAGGCGACCGTGAAGAGCTATGTGTCGACGGTGTTGAGCAAGCTCGGTGCGCAGAACCGGGTGCAGGCCGCGTTGATCGCGCAGCGCGTGGCGGGCGACTTCCGGTGAGTTCGGTGGGGTGGCGGCGGCTCGGTGCCGAGGCGCTGGCCGTCGGGCTTCCAGCTGCTGCGGTGCTGGCCGCGCCGGATCCGTTCGGGTACGCGGTGGTGTCCGGGTTGGCGGCCGCCGCGTTGTTGCCGTTGCGGCGGTGGTGGCCGTGGGTCTCGGTGCTGCTGTGCATGCCCGCGTTGGCCGGTGGGTTGGGGTGGCCGGCGACGGTCGTGGCGTTGTACGCGTTGGGGCGCGCGCGGCCGCGGGTGCGGACGCTGGTCGGCGGGGTTCTGGTGGCCTCGGCGGTCGCGGTGACGCCGGTGCTGATCACGCAGTCGCTCGGGGCGGGTTCGATTGTCCTGACCTTTGCTTTCGTGCTGGCGGCCGCCGGTGCGCCGACCGCGTTGGGGGCGTTGGTGGCGCTGCGGCAGCAGCTGGCCGACAGCCTGCGGCGGCTGGAGGAGGCCACCGAGGCGGAGCTGCGGGCGAAGGACGAGACGGCGCGCGCGGAGGAGCGGGCCCGGATCGCGCGGGAGATCCACGACGCGGTCGGGCATCACGTCACCCTGATCGCGGTGGAGTCGGCCGCGTTGGCGGCGACGACCGGTGATCCCGCCGCGCAGGAGACCGCCGGCCGGCTGCGCGGGTTGGCGAAGCAGGCGCTGGACGAGATGCGCGCGACGCTGGGGCTGGGCACGGCGGGGCAGCAGGTCGGATTGGACAAGATCCCGGAGCTGGTGGTGTGGGCGCGCGCCGCAGGCGTGGATGTGGAGTTGTCTTCCGAGCTCAGCGAGCCGCATGGGGTGCCGGCGGCGGTGGAGCGGGCCGCGTACCGGGTGGTTCAGGAGGCGCTGACGAATGCCTCGAAGCACGCTCCGGGCGCGGGGATCAAGGTGAGCTTGATGTGCCGCGGGGGCTCGTTGCACATCGCCGTCAGCAACGGTGCTCCTGATAGTGCGCTACCGGCCGTCGAGGCAGGTAGCAGCGGGTCCGGGCTGGCGGGTTTGTCCGAGCGGGTGCAGATGGCGGGTGGGCGGCTGGACGCCGGGCCGTCCGCGGACGGCGGCTTCGAGCTGGTGGCCGTGCTGCCGCAGCAGCGCTGATCCGTATTCTCGGCCACACGCCCGGCTTTGATCCACCACCTGGAACGGAGTGTGCATGCGAGGCCTACGACTGCCCGGCGGGCAGGAGCTGCCGGTGCTGGGGCAGGGCACCTGGGGCATGGGCGAGCGGCGCGCGCAGCGCGCGGCGGAGGTGGCTGCGCTGCGGCGCGGCCTGGACCTCGGCCTGGGGCTGATCGACACCGCCGAGATGTACGGCAGCGGCGGCGCCGAGGAGGTCGTCGGTGCCGCGATCGCGGGGCGCCGCGACGAGGCTTTCCTGGTCAGCAAGGTGTATCCGCACAACGCGGGGCGTCGCGACGCAGTCGCCGCGTGCGAGCGCAGCCTGCGGCGGCTGGGCACCGATCACCTGGATCTGTACCTGCTGCACTGGCGCGGCAGCACGCCGTTGGCGGAGACGCTGGACGCGTTCGAGCAGCTGCGTGCCGACGGCAAGCTCCGGCATTTCGGGGTGAGCAATTTCGGTCCTGGGGACATGTCGGAGCTGTTCGAGAGCGAACTCGGCCGGCGATCCGCCACGAACCAGGTGCTCTACAACCTCACCCGGCGCGGCATCGAGCTCGACCTGCTGCCGTGGTGCCGGGAGCAGGGGTTGCCGGTGATGGCGTACTCGCCGATCGAGCAGGGGCGGCTGCTGGGCGAGCCGGCGTTGCGGCGGGTCGCCGAGCGGCATTCGGTGACTCCGGCGCAGATCGCGATCGCCTGGGTGCTGGCGCAGGACGGCGTGTGCGCGATCCCGAAGGCATCCACCGTGGCGCACGTGGAGCAGAACCGGGCGGCGCTGGACATCGAGTTGTCGGCGGCCGATCTCGCCGAGCTCGACGCGGGCTTCCCAGCGCCGCCGCATCCGGTTCCGCTGGAAATCCTCTAGCGCGCCAGCGATTTGCGCAGGAAGTCCACCTGGAGCAGCAGCAGGTTCTCGCTGGTGGTCTCCTCGGTGGGCATGTGGCTGACGCCCGCCAGCGGTAGCACGTTGTGCGGGCGGGCCGACGCGGTCAACGCGGCCGAGAGCCGGAGTGCGTGGGCCAGGATGACGTTGTCGTCCACGGTGCCGTGCACGATCAGCATCGGGCGTTCGAGGTTGCCCGCGTCGGCCAGCAGCGAGTTCTCCACGTACGCCTTGGGAACCTCGGTGGGGTCGCCGAGGTAGCGCTCGGTGTAGTGGGTGTCGTACAGCCGCCAGTCGACCACGCCGGCGCCGACTACGGCGGCGTGGAAGACGTCCGGGCGGCGTAGCACGGCCAGCCCGGCGAGGTAGCCGCCGAAGGACCAGCCGCGGATGGCGACCCGGTCGAGGTCGAGCTCGGGATGCTGCGCGGCGGCCGCGTGCAGGGCGTCGACCTGGTCCTGCAGGGGCGGGCCGGCGAGGTCGCCGGCGATGGCGCGGTCCCAGTCGGGGCCGCGCCCGGCCATGCCCCGGCCGTCGATGACCAGCACCGCGAAGCCCTGGTCGGCGAACCACTGCGAGGTCAGGTAGCCCTGCCGGCGGGCGAGCACGCGCTGCGCGTGCGGGCCGCCGTACGGGTCGAGCAGCACCGGCAGGGGGCCGTCGGCCGGGTCATAGTCGTTGGGCAGCAGCAGGGCGCTGCACAGCTCGCGGTCGCCGAGGCGGAGGAGTGTGGCGTTGAGGTCGACGGCGGGGTCTTCGGCCAGAGTCTCGATCTCGGCGACTTCTTGGTCGCCGCGGCGCACCCGCACCCGGGTGCGCGGCTCGTCCATTGTGGACGTGGCGACGACGAGTACGTCGCCGGAGCGCGTTCCGGTGTGGACGCCGGGCTGCTCGGTGATCCGTTCGGCGCCGGCGGCGGTGGCGCGGTAGAGGTGCACCTGGGTCGGGTCCTGCTCCGAGGCGGAGATCAGGACGTCGTTCTCGCCGATGTCGAGGATGCCCCGCACCTGCAGGGGCGCGGCGGTCCACGGCTGATCGCCGACCACCAGCCGGTACGCGCCGTCGCCGGCGGCGATGCGCACCAGTCGGCCGTCCGGGGTCCAGGCGGGCCAGCCGGGTTTGATCTCCACCCAGTGCGGGTCGGTGTCGCGGTGCACCTCGGTGGTGCGCCCGGTGGCCGGGTCGACGGCCAGCACGAGCTGGGTGCGCTGGTCGCGGGCTTGCACCGCGATCAGCGGGGCGCCGTGCTCGGACCAGTGCGCGGTGACGAGGTACGGGAAGGCCTGGCGGTCCCATTCGACGTCCACCTGGTTGCCGTCGAGGTCCAGGACGGCGAGTGACACGTCGGCGTTGGCGGTGCCGGCCGCCGGGTAGCGCATTGCGGTCGGCTCGCTCAGCGGGGCGGACGGATCGCCGAGGTACAGGTGCTGCACCGGGGATTCGTCGACGCGGGCCGCCAGCAGCCGCGAACCGTCGGGTGACCACCAGTAGCCGCGGTGGCGGTCCATCTCCTCGGCGGCGATGAACTCCGCGGCGCCCCAGGTGATGTCGGCGCCGTCGGGTTCGGCGAGCGCGCGGTCACCGGAACCGTCCACATCGATCACCCGCAGTTGGCCGCCGGAGAGGTAGGCGATCCGGCGCCCGTCGCGGTCGGGCCGGGGATCGGCGACCGGCTGCCGGGCGGGCAGTTCGCGGGCGGCGCCGGTGGCGACGTCGGCGACGAACAGCCGGCCGGAGATGGTGAAGGCCGCCAGGCTCCCGTCGCGGTCGGTGGCGTAGCCGGTGATGCCCAGGGCGCGTTCGCGCGCGCGTTCGCGCCGGGCCTGCTCCTCGGCCGACACCTCGTCCGTCACCTGCAGCGCGGCCGGATCGGCGAGCATCCGCTCCCGGCCGGTTCCGGTGTCCAGCGCCCAGAGGGCGTTGCTGCGTTCGGTGCCGCCTGCGGAGCGCAGGAACAGCACGGTGGCGCCGGCGGTGAAGCTCCGAGGCGCGCCGAGGGTGAAGCCCTGGGTGCGGGCGCTGCGGCGTGGGAACGAGGCGGACGGCATGCGGCCAGCCTGCCATTTCCGGCGCCTGGCTGCGCGATCGGGTGGCCATGTGGCGAAAAGCCGCCCGGGCGGACTATTCGCCGGTGTGTCGGGAGGGGGTGCCGCGCGCCCCGGACCCTACGGTCGGCGCCGATTCGTTTGGCCCACAGCGGCTTCCCGGTTCCTGTGGGAGTCGACCGACCTGGGATGAGACCTGCCATGTACCTCTCGATGGTGGTGCCGTGCTTCAACGAGGAGCACGGCCTGCAACGGTTGCACGACGCGGTGGTCGCGGCGCTGTCCGGGCGCGTCCGGGATTACGAGGTGATCCTCGTCGACGACGGCAGCACCGACCGGACGCTGCCCGAAGCGCGCCGGTTGGCGGCGCTGAACCCGCGTTTCCGCTACGTGTCGCTGAGCCGGAACTTCGGGAAGGAAGCGGCGATGCTGTGCGGGTTGCGGCATGCGCGGGGCCACCGGGTGGCGCTGCTGGACGCCGATCTGCAGCATCCGCCGCGGTTGCTGCGGCGGATGCTGGCGCTGCTGGACTCCGGCTACGACCAGGTCGTCGCCCGGCGCGGCCGCGACGGCGAGAACCGCTGCCGGTCGGCACTGTCCAAAATGTACTACTGGGCGTGCCGGCGTCTCGTGGACGTGCGATTGCAGGACGGTGCCGGGGATTTCCGGGTGCTGTCGCGGCGCGCCGTCGACGCGGTGCTGTCGTTGCAGGAGTATCACCGGTTCTCCAAGGGGCTGTTCGCCTGGATCGGCTTCGACACGGCGTACGTGTCGTTCCGGAACGTGCCGCGGGGCGGCGGCGGTTCGAGGTGGACCTTCGGCGCGCTGGTGAACTACGGCATCGACGGGCTGACCTCGTTCAACAGCAGGCCTCTTCGGCTGTCGATCTACCTGGGCGTGCTGGTGGCGCTGCTGGCCGGTGCCTACGTGCTCTTCGTCGTGGCGAACACCATTGTGGACGGTGTGCACGTGCCCGGTTATGCGACGTTGCTCGCCGGGGTCGTCGGACTGGGCGGGCTGCAGCTGCTGTTCCTCGGGGTGCTCGGGGAGTACCTGGGCAAGAGCTACTTCGAGGCCAAGCGCCGGCCGCACTACCTGGTCAAGGAGTCCAGCCCGGAATTCCATCCGCAGGCCCGCGAGCGCAGGTTGCGCCCGGCCGCCGATCTGGCGTTGCAGGGGGAGTGATGTGGCGCAAGGCAAGCAGATCGGAGCTCCTGCGGTTCGCGCTCGTCGGCGGCGCGAACACGGCCGTGCACTGCAGCGTCTACCTGGCGTTGTGGCTGCTGGTGCCGTACCTGCTGGCGCACCTGGTCGCGACGGCCGCGGCGATGCTGTGCTCGTACCTGCTCAACTGCCGGTTCACCTTCGGGGTGGCGCCGAATCGGCGCAGCCTGCTGCTGTTCCCGCTGTCCAACCTGGCCGTGATCGGGTTGAGCACCGCCGTCGTCGCGGTTTCGGTGGCGGTGTTCGGCGTCGATTCGAGGCTCGCTCCGGTCGCGGCCGGGCTGACCGTGGTGCCGGTGACGTTCCTGCTGAGCAAGGCGGTGCTGACCGAACGGCCACACCGCCCCGATAGGCGCGTCGACTGGCGGGGTGCGGCCGGTGTCGGGGTGGCCGTCGCGCTGCTGAGCCAGTTCCCGGTGTTGGTGAACCCGTCGTTCTACTTCTGGGACGACAGCGCGGCGCAGTTCCTGCCGATGTGGCACCGGCTGGGCGAACGGCTGCTGGCCGGGGACTGGCCGTTGGGCCTGGACGTCGACTCGTGGATGGGCGGGAACCTGGCCGCCGAGGCGCTGTTCGGGATCTGGAATCCGGTGCACCTGCTGGACTTCCTGCTGGTGGTGTGGCTCGGCGATCTCGCGGTCGGCGCGGCGGTGGTGAAAACCCAGTTCCTCGTCACGCTCGGTGTCGGAACGTTCTTGCTCTGCCGCGGTTACGGGGCGGCGCGCGGCGTCGCGTCGGTGCTCGCGGTGGCGTTGCCGGTGTCCGGGTTCGTGCTGTATTTCCAGGCCGCGACCTGGGCGGGCGGGCTCATGGGCTTCGCGTGGCTGCCGTGGGCCTGGTGGGCGTTGCGCGGCATGGCGGCCGGGCGGATGCCGGCTTTCGTGCCGTGGCTGCTGTGCTACCTGTGCGTCTCCGCCGGTGATCCCTACGGTGTGCTGGCGCTGGGCGTGATCTTCGCCGGGCTGCTGGCCGAAACCGGCCGGGACCGGCCGCGCATCCGGCGGTTGGTGCTGGTGGGTGTGGCGGTCGCGGCGAGCCTGCCGCTGGTCTTCGTCCCGGTGCTGGCGACCTCGGCGGTGGGTTGGCGGTCCGGGCACGAGCTGTTCAACATCGGCCGGCTGGTGCCGGGCATCGGCGACCTGCTGACCGCGAGCATGCCCTCGTTCGTGCCGCAGATCCTGTCCTTCGGCACCTTCCGGATGTCGGTGCCCGCCACTTACTTCGCGTGGTTCGCCGTCCCGCTGCTGGCCTGGCTGGACTGGCGGTCCGCCGGAGCGTTGTGGCGCCGCTGCCGGTGCGCGGCGGTGGTGGCGGCCTGCTACTTCCTGCTGTGCCTGGGGCCGTCCAACGTGTGGCTGTTCCGCTGGCCGCTGCGGCACGTGGCCGTGCTGCACCTGGCGTTGGCGGTGCTGCTCGCCGTGGCGCTGTCGCGGGGCTTGCGCACGGACCACTTCAAGGTGCGGCTGGCCTGTTCTGCGGGCTCCGTGCTGGTGGGCGGGTACCTCTCGTTCGCGGCGTGGCCCGCGCAGGCGCCCAAGCACCTGGTGTCGCTGGGCGTAATCGTCGTGCTGCTCACTGTCGCGCTGCACCGCAAACAGTTGATGGCCGCGGTGCTGCACCTCGGCACGGTCTGCGCGCTTGCGCTGCAAATGGCCTGGTTTCCGGCCAACCGGGATGTCGCTGTCTACAACTTCCCGACCGCTATCGCCGAACTCCGGTCCCGCTACTCGGAGTTTCGCGGCGGAACGCTGGTGCAGATCGCCGACCGCGACCTGATCCCACCCGCCGACGTCGCTTCCCGGAGCGCATGGCGGCACCTGCTGTTCGGCAACATGCACGCGGCGGCCGGGGTCGCGAGCCTGGCGTCCTACACCGGCATCGGTCACGACGCCCTGCACCGCCGGCTCTGCCTGAGCTACTACGGGGCCACTTGCCCGCAGGCCTACGACCGGTTGTGGCAGCCGGACGGGCTGGCCGACCAGCTCAAAGCGACCCACGTCGTGGTGCAACGACGGCTCCGCGAGGTGCCCGAAGCGCCGGCGGGCTGGCGGGTCGCCCGGCGGAACCGCGATGTCGTTGTGCTGAAACGGGAATCGGCCCTGCCTTGGCCGCGCGGGCGGTTGAGCGCCAGCCGCGGCGTGGAGGTCCTAGACGACCTGCGGCACGGGCAGCGCAGCGAGGTCGTGCGGTTCGGCCGCACCGGCGACCGGGCGGAGCTGGTCTTCGCGCGCCTGGCCTGGCCGGGCTATCGGGCCACAGTGGACGGACGAAACGTGCCGGTCGACGGCACGGAAGCGGGCCTGCTCGTCGTGCGCCTGCCACCCGGCCTGCCCAGCGGCACGCTCGCGCTGTCCTGGAGCCCGCCCGGATTCGCCCTGCACCTCCTGCTGGCCTGTGCGGGAGCGCTGCTCGCGATCGTGCTGTCCGTCGTCCCGCTGCGCCCGAGGAGGCAACCGCGATGAGAGCACTCGCCGCCGCGATCGCAATGCTGCTGATCGCGCTGCTCGTCGATCCCGCCGCTGCCGCGCAGGCACGTTCCCACCTGCAGGTCGTGGCGCACCCCGACGACGACATCCTGTTCATGAACCCGGACCTGGCCATCTCGATCCGCTCCGGCGCGACCGTGACAACGGTGTTCCTGACGGCGGGGGAGAGCGACGTGCGACCCGCCGCGAGGTATGCCGCGCAGCGGCAGGCCGGGGCGCGGGCGGCGTTCGCGGCGATGGCCGGAGTGCCCGACGGCTGGCACCGCTCCGGGCTGCCGCTGCCCGGCGGCCGTCAGGCCGAGGTGCAGACCTTGCGCGATCGGCCACAGGTGCGGCTGGTGTTCCTGAACCTGCCCGACGACAACGATCCGCACGCCACGGGAGGCAAGCACGCGCTGACCCGGCTCTGGCACGACCCGACGGCCAGGGTCGAGACGCTGCAACCGGAAGGTTCTGCGCTGTCGGGAACCAGCGTCCACGACCGCGCCTCGTTGCTCGATGCGCTGGCCCGGCTCCACCGGCGGTTCGCGCCCGGGATCGTGCGGACCCACGATCCCGAGCCGGACGCCCGGTACCAGCCGCAGTGGGAAAGCCACCACGATCACCCGGACCACGTGATGACCGCGCGATTCGCCGAGCTCGCGATGCGCTCCGCCGGATCGGCGCACCTGATCCACTACCGCGACTACAACATCGCCGACGCCCCGCCGAACCTGCCGGCGGAGATCGTCTCCGACAAGCGTGCGATCTTCGTGCGCTACGCCGCCCACGACGCCGAGGTGAGCATGGCGGAGCCCTATGCGACGTGGCTGCGAAGCATGCGGCACCGCTGGCCGTGGAGCGCGACCTGGGCCACGGCCAGCCGAGACGGCGGGATCTCGTACGCCTATGTTCGCACTGGAATTCTCTTCAAAGGCGACGAATCCGGAGAGTCCGTTGTGGACACATCGGGGTTCGTGCCGCGCGAGGGTTCGGTGGGATTCGCTGATCCGGACACGCTCGTGATTCAGGACCGCACCGGCAGAATCTTGCTGAGCACCGGGGAGAACCGCTGGCGGGATCTCGGCTCTCCGCCGGCCGAAGCACCGCTCTTGCAGGCCGGACCACCGGCGGCCGTCGCGACACCGGACGGCAGGATCCTGGTCGCGGTCCGCAACGCGCGCGGCGGCGTGAGCACCCGATTCGCCGATCAGGCGGGTTGGACGGACCTCGGCGGCACCGGAGTCGTCGACACCGTCTCGACGTTGCTGACCGGCACCGGCGAGGTGCACGTCTTCGCCACCGCGCGATCCGGGCTGCTGCACTGGCGGCTCGACGGCTCCGGCGGCCGGCTCGTCGCGCCGTCGGAAGCGCACCGGCCGGCCGGATCCGTTGCCGTCGCGCGCGGCCGCCAGGCGTTCGCGGCGTTCCGCGAGGCCGGGACCGGGCGGCTGGTCGTGCTCGGCGAACGCGCGGGATGGTCGCCGGTCGCCGCGATCGACGCCGCCGCTACCTCCGATCCCGCGCTCGCCGTGCTGGACGGCGACATCCCGATCGTCGCGGCCCGCGACGGCGAAGGCCGGATCGCGGTCCTCGGCACCACGACGGCCGTCCTCCCCGGCCGGATCGCCGGACCACTCGCCTTCACCCCGGGCGGCAGCCACCTGGTCGCGCTCGGCGACGACGGCCGAATGCACGTGAGCCCGCGTCCTAGGGACGCGGGCTCACGGCGGCGGCGGCGGACCTTACGCGGAGGACCGGGCCGTCGCGACGTGCTCCGCAGCTCGCTGCGCCAACTTCTGCTCACCGGGGTCGCAGCCGTCCTTCACCTTCAGGCTCAGGAACGCCACCAGGATGTAGAGCGCGCTGAACGCGATGGCCACCCCGCCGCCGCCGACCAGCGGGAACAGGATCGTGACCACGACCGGGCCGACGAACGCCGCGCCACCGGCACCGAAGTTCAGGATCGCCAGGGCCGAACCCTTGTCCTTGGGCGAGACCATCGACGGCATCAGCGCCGACAGCGGGACGAACCCGGCCAGCAGGATGCCGTAGACGACGCCGAAGGTGGCGGTCACCGCGAAGCTCTGGGTGGACACCGCGGTGAAGTACCACAGCGGAGTCGCGATGGCGCAGCCCACGCAGCCGAACCAGGTGATCGTGCGGCGCCAGCCGAAGCGGTCGCCGAACACGCCGAAGAACAGGTTCGCGGCGATGTTCGCGCCGTAGCTGATCGACGCGAGCGTGGCCAGCTGCGGGGCGGTGAGGAAGCCGCCGCCCGGCGTGGCCGGGCCGAGCACGAACGGGAACATCGCGAAGAAGCCGTACTGCGGCGCGGTGTTGACGATGCGGATCAGGCCGCCGGCCAGGGTGCGGCGGTCGCGCCAGAGGATGTCCACGCCCTCGCCCAGCCGCTTGAGGCTGCGCGGGTTGGCGACCGTCTCGTCGGCGATCGGCTTGAGGCCGTGCTCCTCGCGGACGGCGAAGCTACCGATGAGCACACCGACGAGCACCACCACCAGCGACAGCACCAGCGTGCCGTGCTGGCTCAGGCCGAACACGCCGATGGAGACCGCGGCCAACGCCGCGCCCAGGGTCGGCAGACCACCGGTGAAGGCGAACCAGAACCACCCGGCGACCGATCCGCGCATCTTGGTGGGGCTGGCGATCTGCGCCCACACCAGGAACGCGAACGCGAACAGCGGGTAGGCGAAGCCGCGGATGCCGTAGGTGGCCACGATGAACGCCGCGTTGTGCGACGGCAGCGCCACGAACAGGAACAGCGCCTCGAACACCACCCACCAGGCGCCACCGAGCCACATCACCCGGCGCGGGCCCCAGATCGAGGAGAGCGTCCCGGAGAACCACGCGGCGATCATGGCCGCGACGCCGTAGAGGGTGACCGTGGCGAACGCCGCGGTCGCGCCGGGCAGTCCGCCGCCCTCGGGTTGCTGCAGGTAGTCCGAGAGGAAGGTGGTCTCCACGCCGTCGCCGATCATGAAGATCAGCACGGCGATGAAGCCCCAGAACAGCTGCCTGGGGATACCGATGCGGTCGAGTCTGCTGGCCGGCCGCAACGGCTCGGCGTCCGCAGAGGTCTGTTGGGACATCACTGTCTCCAAGGAATCGGAACTTCCCGGTGGTGCGCGGCTAGGACGCGCCCCCGGTCGACGGGTGCTGGCTATCATGCACCTTGTTCAGTTTAACGCGCAAGACGTTAATTTAAACGATATTTGCGGTCGCGCTGCGTAGCGGTGCGGGTAGCGGAACCTCAGACGTCGCCTCGCGAGGACAGCCCCGAATGGCTGTACCGCTGGTCTGCTCACTCCACCGGCGACAGGCGGACGTCGGTCTGCTCGCGCATCTCCTCGACGAGCGCGGTGTCCAGCTCGCCCGCCAGCAGCACGTGGTCGAAGGCGTGCACCGGCGCGAACTGGTGCAGCGCCGAGCGGGCCACCTTGCTGGCGTCCATCATCAGCACCTTGGTCGTCGCGCTGGCCAGCATCGCCCGCTTGACCAGCACGATCTCCTGCTCCTGGTGGTAGGTCAGCCGCGCGTTCATCGCCGAGGTGGACAGGAACACGATGTCCACCGAGAAGGTGCTGATCATCTCCTGGCAGGGCAGGCCCAGGTAGGAGTCGTGGGTGCGGGAATACTCGCCGCCCAGGCCGATCAGCCGGATGTCTGGCACGTCGCGCAGCGCCTCCTGCACCTGCCGGTAGTTGCTGACCACGGTCAGCGGGCCGACCTCGGGCAGCAGCCTGGCCAGCGCGAGTGCGGTGGTCGAGTCGTCCAGCATCACCGACATGCCGGGCGTGATGAACTGCAGCGCGTCCTTGGCCAGCGCTTCCTTCTCGGTCGTGTGGGTGTGCAGCCGGAAGTCCGAGCTGCTCTCGAACACCGTGGACGGCTGGGCGGACACGCCGCCGTGGTACTTGCGCAGCAGGCCCCGGGTGACCAGGTCGTCGAGGTCGCGGTGCACCGTCATCAGGCTGACGCCGGTGAGCTCGGACAGTTCCGCGGCGCTGGCGAATCCCTGCGCGACCACATGGTCGATGATCTTCTGCTGCCGCAGGAGTCGGGCGGACTGCTTCTTCGGTGCGGACGACATGCGGCCATCTTGCCCCGTGGTGCGCGGCAGGTGTCGCCGGACGCCGCCGAACTCGCAGAAGTATCACTATGCGGGTGACAGTTAACGTCAATCATGTTAATTTGGCCGTGTCAGTGTTTGGCGGGAGGTAAAGATGACCCAGTCCGAAGAGCCGAACGGCACCCACCGCGCGGTCGTGTTCGACATGGACGGCGTCCTGGTCGAGAGCGAACACCTGTGGGAGCGGATGTGGGCCAAGTTCGCCGCCGCTCGCGGCAAGACCTGGACGGTGGAGCAGACCCGGCAGGTGCAGGGCATGAGCGCCCCCGAGTGGTCGGCGTTCCTGGCCGACTTCAGCGCGGCCAGCGAGTCCGCAGCGGAGACCGAGCGCGTCGTCGTCGACGACATGATCGCCGCGCTCGACGGCGGTGAGATCGAGCTGCTGCCCGGCGCCGAGAAGATGGTCACCGAGGTCGCCGCGCGCGCCCCGATCGCGCTCGCCTCGTCCGCGCCGCGCCGGCTCATCGACGCGGTCCTGGACCGCCACGGGCTGATCAAGCACTTCACGGCGACGGTCTCCAGCGCCGAGGTGCCCAAGGGCAAGCCCAGCCCCGACGTGTACCTCTCCGCCGCGGAGAAGCTCGGCCAGGAGTCGCAGCACTGCCTGGCGGTCGAGGACTCCAGCAACGGGTTGCGCGCCGCGGCCGCAGCGGGGATGACTGTGGTGGCCATTCCCAACTCCGACTACCCGCCCGCAGAAGACGCCCTGGCCAAGGCCACCTACATCGCCACCGACCTGGACGACGTCCGGTCGCGCCTGGTGAGCGGGCTGCCCGAACCGGTCGGCAGCTGACGACCGTGGCAGCCCAGCCCACCGAAAGCAAGAGACAAAGGAGTCCTCATGACCAGCGTTCTGGCCGCAGGTGACCACTTCGTCGCTCCCGAGGTGTTCGTCGACGCCCTGCGCAACAGCGCCGGCGCGCACGACCTGCAGTTCAGCACCCTGAAGCTGCCGTGGCCGATCGAGCCGTTCGGCCCGGTGGGCAACGTCCACGAGGCCAGCGGCACCGAGCAGCAGCTGCTGGACGCGCTGGGCGGCGTCGAGATCGTCGCCACCCAGATGGCGCCGTTCACCGCGGACGTGCTGGCCAACAGCCCGCAGCTGAAGTTCGTCGGCGTCTGCCGCGGCGGCCCGGTGAACGTGGACCTGCAGGCCGCCACCGACAACGGCGTGATCGTCAGCTACGCGCCCGGCCGCAACGCCGCCGCAGCCGCCGAGTTCGCTGTCGGCCTGACCCTCGCCGCGCTGCGCCGCATCCCCGGCTCGGACGCCGAGCTCAAGGCGGGTAACTGGCGCGGCGACTACTACGCCTACGAGAACGCCGGAATCGAGCTGGAAGGCTCGACCGTCGGCCTGGTCGGCTACGGCGCGATCGGCAAGATCGTGGCCCGGGTGCTGAAGGCCTTCGGCGCGCACGTGCTGGTGTCCGACCCGTTCGTCAAGGCCGAGGACGCCGCCAGCGACGGCGTCGAGCTCGTCGAGCTGGAGGCGCTGCTGCGGCGCAGCTCCGTGGTCAGCCTGCACGCGCGGCTCACCCCGGAGACCAAGAACCTGCTCAACGCCGACAACCTCAAGCTGCTGCCGGAAGGCGCGGTGCTGATCAACTCCGCGCGCGGCGGGCTGCTCGACTACGCGCCGCTGCCGGAGCTGCTGAAGTCCGGCCACCTCGGCGCCCTGGCGGTGGACGTCTACGACATCGAACCGCCGCCGCGTGACTGGCCGCTGTTCGACGCGCCGAACGTCATCACCACGCCGCACCTGGCCGGTGCGACCCGGCAGACCGCGCACCGCGCCGCCCAGATCGTCGCCGGCGAGATCGCCCGGTTCCTCAACGGCGAGCGGCCGCGCTTCGTCGCCAACCCGGACGTGCTGGCCAAGTTCGAAGGCCTGCGGCCATGATCGTCGGGGTCGATGTCGGCACGTCGGTGACCAAGGCGTCGCTGATCAACCGCGACGGCACGGCGCTGGTCACGCACAGCAAGCGCAGCACGCTGCAGCGGCAGTCCGGTGGCCGGGTCGAGCAGGACCTCGAAGAGGTCATCGGCTCGGTCATCCAGGTGGTGCGCGAGGTCGCGGCCGCGGCAGAGCAGGTCGGCGAGCCGATCGAGGCGCTGGCCATCACCGGGCAGGGCGACGGGCTGTGGCTGCGCGACCACCAGGGGCAGCAGGTCGGCCCGGCCATCTCGTGGCTGGACGCACGCGCCGCGAACGTGCTGGACCGCTGGGAGAAGTCCGGCGTGCAGCGGAAGGTCTACGGGCTGACCGGGTCGGGGATGTTCCCCGGCTCGGCCGGGCCGCTGCTGGCGCACCTGGCCGAACACGCCCCGGAGCGGCTGGAGCGCGCCGCGGTCGCCGGGTACTGCGTGGACGCGATCGTGCAGCGCTTCACCGGCGAGATCACGGTGGACGCCTCCGACGCGTCGCTGCCGTTCCTGGACGTGCCGACCCGCAGCTATTCGCAGGAAGCGCTGCAGGCCTGCGGCATCGACGAGTACCGGCGGCTGCTGGCCGAACCGGCCCCGCCGAACAAGCTGTTCGCGCTGGACGGCAAGAGCGCCAAGGAACTGGGGCTGCCCGCCGGGCTGCCGGTGTCGGCAGGCCCGTTCGACCTGCCCGCCTGCGCGTTCGGCTCCGGCGTCAGCAACGTCGGCGACGGCAGCCTGGTCATCGGCACGACCCTGGGCTGCCAGGTGCTGCGCGACGAGGTCGCCATCGACCCGGACGGCGAGGTCGCGGGCATGTGGCTGGCGACGCCGCTGCCGGGCCGGTACCTGCGGGTGATGCCCGCGATGGTCGGCACCGCCAACCTGGACTGGGTGCTGAGCATGGTCGGCGCCGGCGTGGACCAGCTGGAAACGTTGCTGGGCAACAGCAAACCCGGTGCCGGCGGGGTGTCGGCGCTGTCGTTCCTGTCCAGCTCCGGCGAACGCGCCCCGTTCGTCGAACCGCACGCCCGCGGCCAGTTCACTGGGCTGTCGCTGGAAACCACGCAGTCCGACCTGGTGCGCGCGATGTGCGAGGCGGTGGCCTACGCGGCGCGGCACAACCTGGAGACCGCGGGCCTGACCGGCGAGGTCTCGGCGTGCGGTGGCGGCGCGCGATCGGCGGCGTGGAGCCAGATCTTCGCCGACGTGCTGGGCCGGCCGCTGCACGTGCCCTACGAGGAAGGCGTCGGCGCGCGTGGCGCGGCGATGACCGCGTGGGACTCGCTGGGCGAGCCGGTGGACCGGGCCAAGTGGGCCGCGGCGCGGCGCACCGTGGTGCCGCACCCGAGCGCCGTGGCGTTCTACGAGCGCGGCTACCGCGAATACCTGGAATCGATCGACCGCGCCCGCCCGCTGTGGGGCGCGACCTCCTGACCTGCAAGACATGGCGCTGAGGAGCAGCAGATGACGCGCTTGTACGACGACCCAGCGTCGTTCACCGAGGACATGGTGACCGGTTTCGTGGCGGCGCACCCCGAATACGTCCGGCAGGTGCCGGGCGGCGTGGTGCGGGCGAAACGCGCGCGGCAGGGCAAGGTCGCCGTGGTCACCGGCGGCGGCTCCGGGCACTACCCGGCGTTCTGCGGCGTGGTCGGGCCGGGCTTCGCCGACGGCTCGGTCATCGGCAACATCTTCACCTCGCCGTCGGCCGACGACGCCTACTCGGTGGGCCGAGCGGTCGACCGCGGTGCCGGGGTGGTGTTCTCGTTCGGCAACTACGCCGGCGACAACATGAACTTCGGGCTGGCGGTGGAACGCCTGGAACGCGACGGGATCCGCGCGCACAACGTGGTGGTGACCGACGACGTGGCCAGCGCCCCGGCGGCGGAGCAGACCAAGCGCCGCGGCGTGGTCGGCGACTTCGTGGTGTTCAAGGTCGCCTCGGCGGCCGCGGAGGAGGGCTACTCCTTCGACGAGGTGGTGCGGGTCGCCGAGCACGCGAACGCGCGCACCCGCAGTCTCGGCGTGGCCTTCGACGGCTGCACGCTGCCCGGCCAGGACCAGCCGCTGTTCGAGGTGCCCGAGGGCCGGATGGGGCTCGGGCTCGGCATCCACGGCGAGCCCGGCGTCTCCGAGCGCGACCTGCCTTCGGCGTCGGAGCTGGCGAAGATCCTCGTCGACGGCCTGCTCGCGGAGGCCCCGGAGACCGGTGCGGCGAAGCCGCGGGTGACGGCGATCCTCAACGGGCTCGGCGCCACCAAGTACGAGGAACTGTTCGTGGTCTGGGGCACCGTTTCCCGGCTGCTGGCCGAGGCGGGCGTGGAGGTCGTCGCGCCCGAGGTGGGCGAGCTGGTGACCAGCCTGGACATGGCCGGTTGCTCGCTGACGCTGACCTGGCTGGACCCGGAACTGGAGCGGCTGTGGCAGGCCCCGGCGGACACTCCCGCCTACCGCAAGGGAAACGTCGTGCTCGCCGAGGCAGATGAGTCCGATGTGGACGAAGAGCTGCCGGCGGCGCCGGAGAAGGTGGCGGTGGTGGCCCCGCCGGAGGGCCAGGCGACGGCGGCGGTCGTGGTGAAGGCCCTGCACGAGGTGGCGGACCTGCTGCACGGCAAGGAAGAAGAACTCGGCCGGCTCGACGCGATCGCAGGCGACGGCGACCACGGCCGCGGCATGACGCGCGGCAGCGCGGCAGCGGTGGCGGCCGCCGACGAGGCCGTGGCGCAGGGCGTCGGCCCGGCCGCGGTGCTGGTCGCTGCGGGCGACGCGTGGGCGGCGAAGGCCGGAGGAACCTCTGGCGTGTTGTGGGGCGCGGGGCTGCGGTCGTTCGGCGACCTGCTGCCGGACCACCGCGCGGCGATGGCCAACGACCTGACCGCGGGAGCCTCGGCGGCACTCGCGGCGGTGCAGCGCCTCGGCCGGGCGGAGCTCGGCGACAAGACGCTGGTCGACGCGCTGGTGCCGTTCGTGGAAGCGCTGCGCGCAGCCGTCGAGGCGGGTGCGACCGGCACCGAGGCTTGGCAGCAGGCCGCGGAGGTCGCGACGAAGGCCGCCGAGAGCACCGCGGAGCTTCGGCCCCGCACCGGGCGCGCGAGGCCGTTGGCCGAGCGCAGCGTCGGAACCCCGGACCCGGGCGCGACGTCGCTGGCGCTTGCGCTCACCCGGATCGGGACGGTACTGGCCGGCAGTGATGGGCTCGCCGGGAACGGGAAGGATGGCGAGAAGTGACTGAGCAGGCGCCGCTGCGCATCGTGGTCGGCTCCGACGACGCGGGGCTGCAGTACAAGGAAGCGCTGAAGAAGGACCTGGAGAACGATCCCCGGGTGGCAGGCGTGGTGGACGTGGGCGTCGGCTCGGACGAGCACACCGCCTACCCGCACGTGGCCGTCAACGCGGCCCGCCTGGTCGCCGAAGGCGAAGCGGACCGCGCGCTGCTGGTGTGCGGCACCGGACTCGGCGTGGCGATCAGCGCGAACAAGGTGCCGGGCATCCGGGCCGTCACCGCGCACGACAGCTACTCGGTGGAGCGGTCGGTGCTCAGCAACAACGCCCAGGTGCTGTGCTTCGGCCAGCGCGTGGTCGGGTTGGAGCTGGCCCGGAAGCTGGCGTCGGAGTGGCTGGAGTACCGGTTCGACGAGTCCTCGGCGTCGGCGGAGAAGGTCGCCGCGATCAAGGGCTACGAGTCGGCGTCGGAATCCTCCGGCGCCACCTGCTGAACGAGGGATGAAGTGAGCAGTTCACGATTGGCCGAGCAACGGCGCGAGGTCATCGAGATCGCCCGGCGGATGATGTCGGACCGACTGGTGGTCGGCACGTCCGGCAACGTGTCGGTCCGCAGCGGTGATCTGGTGGCGGTGACACCGTCCGGCGTCGACTACGACAAGCTGACGGTGGCCGACATCCCGCTGGTGGACCTCACGGGCAAGGTGGTGGAGGGCGATCTCAAGCCGACTTCGGAACTACCGATGCACCTCACCGCCTACCAGCGGCACGACGCCGGGGCAGTGGTGCACACGCATTCGCTGAACGCGACGGCGTTGTCGTTGCTGCGCAACGATGTTCCGGCGGTGCACTACCAGCTCGCGGACTTCGGCGGTGCCGTGCAGGTGGCGGAGTACGCCACCTTCGGCAGCGACCGGCTGGCCGAGACGATGTCCAAGGCCCTGGAAGGACGCACCGGCTGCATCCTCCGGAACCACGGAACGGTCACCATCGGAGCGAGCCTGTCGCAGGCCTACAACAGGGCGCGGCAGCTGGAGTGGCTGTGCGAACTCTGGCTGACCGCAAGCCGAGTCGGCGAGCCGAGCCTGCTCAGCGACGCGGAACTCGCGCGCTGCGCGGAACTGTTCGCAGGCTACGGCCAGAAGTAGCACCGAGCTCGATGTCGCGGGCCGTACTTGTGTGCGGCCCGCGACGTCGTCAGCTCCGCTGCCGACGGGCCTGCTTCACCTCGCGGTCGACGGCCCAGGCGTCGCCGACCGGCCCGATGTGGCCGAGCTTGTCGGGATTGATCACCATGCGGATCGTCTGGATCTGCCCACCAAGCGCATCGAGCGCCATGGTGTGCAGGATCTTGCCGTCCCGGTCGCGGAAGATGGCGCCGGGGTGGCCGTTGACCTCGTGCGGCTCGAACGTCACGTCGATCCGGATCAGCCACGGGAAGACCGCGCCCAGCATCCGGGCCACGTTCTCGGCGCCGATGACGGCCTTGGCCAGCTGCGGGGCCTTGCCGCCGCCGTCGCCGACCAGCTGCACATCGGCGGCCAGCAGATTCTGCAGCCCGCCCACATCGCCATCCTTCAGCGCGTCGAAGAACCGCGTCGCCAGCTCCTGCCGCTCCTGCCGGTCCGCTGCGAATCGCGGCCGCCCGGCCTCCATGTGCCGCCGCGCCCGCACCAGCAGCTGCCGGCACGCCGCCTCCGACCGCCCCACCGCGGCGGCGATCTCGTCGAACCCGAAGGCGAACACCTCCCGCAGCACGAACACCGCCCGTTCCAGCGGGCTGAGCCGCTCCAACAACAGCAGCGCCGCCATCGACACCGAGTCGGCCAACTCCACCGCCCGGCCCGGATCCTGATACGGATCGCTCAGCAGTGGCTCGGGAAGCCACGGGCCGACGTACTCCTCCCGCCGCACCCGCGCGGATCGCAGCACATCGATCGAGATCCGTGTGACCGCGGCAGAGAGAAAGGCCTTGGTCGATGCGGGCAGGGTCGCCGAGCCGTCAAAGCGCAGCCACGTCTCCTGCACCGCATCCTCGGCCTCACCCACACTGCCCAGAATCCGATAGGCAATCGAGAACAGCAGCGGCCGCAGCTCCTCGAACTCCTCGACCTTGCTCACGTCGACTCTCCTTCCTTTGACGCCTTCGTTCAGTGGAATTGCCCGGGCTCGTAGTTGCCGGCCGGCTGCTGGGTGATGATGTTCAGCCGGTTCACCATGTTCATGAAGGAGATCATGATCGTCAGGGTGGTGAGCTGCTCCTCGTCGTAGTGCTTGGCGGCGTGCGCCCACACCTCGTCGCTGACCCCACCGGCCGCATCCGCGACCCGGGTCCCTTCTTCCGCCAGCTCCAACGCGGCACGCTCGGCGTCGGTGAAGACCGTGGCCTCCCGCCACGCCGCGACCAGGTTCAGCCGAACCGAGGTTTCGCCGGCAGCGGCGGCATCCTTGGTGTGCATGTCGATGCAGACGGCGCAGCCGTTGATCTGACTCACGCGCAGCGCCACCAGCTCCTGCGTCGCGGCCGGCAGCGACGCGTCCTTGAGCGCCTTGCCCGCCGACATGAAGTACTTGAGTGCCTTTCCAGCGATCGGGCTGGCGAAGTAGTTCAGTCGCGCGTCCATGGTGTGCTCCTCGTGGTTGTCAGTGGCTACACCTCCCGAGACGGGATAGCTCGACTCCCTGTGACATGGACGAATGTGACCTGCGTCTCCCTGTCGTCCCTGCTTCGCATTCGGGCGTCACGATTCGCCCGCCGGGTCCCGTGGTGTGGGGATGAGGTCCCGGAGGTGTTCGCGGTGCCGGGTGGGTAGTGCTGTGCCGCCTGGTCTGGGTGTTCGTCTGGGGTCCACTGTGGGCGGTGGGATGAACTCGGGTCGCCCGTCGCGCATGGTGATGTTCCATCGTTGGTTGTGGAGTGTGCGGTGGTGGTGTCCGCAGAGCATGACCATGTTGTTCAGGTTGGTTGCGCCGCCGTCGGCCCAGTGTTGGATGTGGTGTGCTTCGGGTGTTCCCGGCGGCCGATCACATCCGGGGAACGCACACATCCCGTCTCTGCGTAGTAGTGCGGCGCGGATGTGGGTGGGTGCGGTTCGCTTGGCTCGGCCCACATCCAGGGGCAGGCTGTCGCCGTCGAGGACGATCGGCAGGATTTCGGCGTCACACGCGATCCGCCGCGCGTTCTGGGCGGTGATGGCGCGTTCGGTGTTCAACGTGCCGGGCATGCCGTGCTCGTTGACGAACCCGAGACCTCGTTTGAGGTCGTCGAAGTCGATCGCGATGGTCATCTGCGGCCGCTGCCCACCGGCGCGCGGCATCCCGTCATGATCCAGCGCCAGATCCAGCAACGCGGCGAATCCGTCGGCATTCCGCTGCCCGACGGTGCGGGGATCTTTCTCGCCGTCGATTTCGGGGCGGGGTGCGGCGAGGGGCTCGATCAACGCGGCGAACTTCGCGCCGGTTTCGCGGTCGAGGCGGGCTTTGATGACGGTCATCCCATCTCGCGCGGTCGCGTAGTGGAGTTCTCGTGCCTCGTGCTGGGTTTCCTCGTCGTCGTAGGCGCCGTCTTGGTCGAGGAGGTAGCGGATGCGTTCGGCGAGTTTCTCCAGCTCCTTCGGCGACATCGTGCGCGCGTAACCCGCGAGAGTCGCTTCGGCCTCGCTGACTTGGTGGCAGCGGGCGTATTCGGGCAACCGGCGGATTCCGTTGACGATGACGCGGGCGTGTTCCAGCCCGATCGCACCTTCGGCTAGAGCGGCGGCGGTGTCGGGCAGGTCGGCGGGCATCGCCTCGCCGTACATGGTGTGCCGGTCTTCGACGTTGTGGGCGACGGTAACCCGAGCTTTGGCGTCACTGGGATCGATGTTGAGCAGTCCCTGCAGCCACACCTGTACGGACCGGAATCCCTCCTCGTGCAGGCCCCGGTGGTGGGCTTCGGCGATGTACTGCAGCTGCTCCCACATCAGCACCCGCATCTCTTGTTCCAAGCTTTGGATGCGGGCGGTGAGTTCGGTATCGGAGCATGACACCACCAACTGTGAGGGCATCGCCTCCGCGGTCGAGTCCTGGGCATTCACCAACGGTGTCATGCCACAATTATCCCTGACTCGAACACGCGTTCGCACGTTTTTTAAGGTCGCTTGATCAGGTGAAACACCCACCACCGGCCACGAAAACCCTGCCACGGCAACGCAGACGCCAGCATGCCGAACCCGCGACGACCCCATCGTTGGCCGCGATCGGCCGCTGCGCCGTGGCTCGTGCGTACTTTGATCCGCTATAGCGATCCAAAGTACGCACGACCCACCCCCGAACCTGACGCGATCACCGCTGGTCGAAGCGCCCCCGATGAATGGCCGCCCCACAACGACTCCGGCAACCCGCCAAAGAAAGCCGACCACGAACCAAACTCTGCGACGGATCAACTCGAAACCGAACCGCCACCGGCCCCAGCCGAGCCGGAAACCGCCGCCCCGCAAGGCAAGACGCCGATGTGCCAGATCACACCGGGCCATCCCCGCGATAGAAAGCCGAACCGGGGCTGCGGGCCGGATGTCAAGCCGTTTACCCCCGAAGGGGCGGCCGCAAGGCCGGGCTTGACCTCCGGCACGCAGCCCCCACTCTCCACCCATCGCGGGGATGGCCCACCCGAAACGGAACCTCTAAAGGTCCCAACCCCGAGCAAAACCCAAACCAAACAACGAAACCCCAACCACGAAAGGCAACAAACCCCCAATAGCCTGAGCCCTGCTGAAGACCTGAGCCCTGCTGAAGACCTGAGCCCTGCTGAAGACCTGAGCCCTGCTGAAGACCTGAGTCCTGCTGAAGACCTGAGTCCTGCTGAAGGCCCGAGTCCTGCTGAAGGCCCGAGCCCTGCTGAAACCCCCAACCCCGCTGAAACCCCCAAACCCCAAACCCCGGGCTCCACCTGAAGCCCGGGGCTCAAGACTGATCAACGGGTCAGTCGGAGCTGGTGTCCCAACCATAATCCGGCAACCCGAAGAACTCCCCGCCGTCAAGCCGGTCAACGTCCCCGGAAGCCATGGAGCCGATCAACGACTCAACCCCGGTGCGAACGGACTGGATCAACATCCCATGCTGCTTCTGCCCAAGATCGTCCTGCTGCCCACGAACTTCGAACAGCACGGTCGCAGACCCGTTCAGGGCGAAGGCCGACCGGCCCTGCCCGGCGTATTCCCGAGAGTCGGGATGGAAGTACCGACCCACGCCGGCCAGAGGTGACTGGGAGCCGTAGGAGCTCTGGATCCCGCGAGCCACGGCGAGCGCGTAACGCCGAGACTTGTCCTGGTCGAGAAGCGGATACTCGGCCTGGTAAGCAGCTCCGTCGTTGACGCCCAGAGGCGGGTAGTCCAGCGAAACGGAGATGAGCTTCCCGTCCTGAGGCCCACCGGTGGTCCGCTCACACGGCCCCATGTGGTGCAAGTCGACCACGGCATCGACGGCGCCGAACTCGTTGCGCAGAGCGACGTAGGTGTCCCGGATGGCCCGTGATTCCGGCGAGAGGAAGAAGCCGGCACCGGCCTGCTCGCCGGGCAGGTCGCCGGGCTGCGGCACGTAGTCGAGGCGAGGGTTGAAGTCCCGGTTCAGGTCGAAGCCGGGCAGGTCTATCCCGTCGCCGTTGAGGCCGTGGTACCAGGCGCGCGGCGCGCCCGCGAGCTGCGGGTAGTCGGCGACGACCTGGTCCCAGGGCACGACGTTCATGCGCCGGTTGAGCTCGCCGCCGTCCGGGTTGACCATCGGCAGCGCGACCAGCGTGACGGCGGACAGCAGCTGCTGGGTCGCCGCGTCGTTGCTCGTCCCGAGGTCGCGCAGGATGCCGATCAGCGCCTCGGTTCCGGTCCGCTCGTTGCCGTGGATGGCGCTCTGCACCATCAGGACTCGCTTGCCGGTGCCTACCCGCGCCGCCCACAGTTCACGGCCTTGTTTGCTGGTGCCGATCTGCTGCACCGCAACGCGTCCCTTGGAGCTGCTCTCGATGCTGCGCAGCGTGCGGCCGAGTTCGGCGTGGTCGGTCCAGCCGTTCCACTGCGGGTCGTCGGACGTCTTGCAAGAGCCCTGCCCAGGGCCTTCTGGCGGTGCGGAGTTCGCGGGTGCGGCGATGCCGATGACGGCCATGGAGGTGGCTGCGGCGAGAGCCATCGAGGCTCGCCAACGCGGAATTCGAAACACAGTTGCACATCTCCGTTCGCGAGTTGCAACCTGTTCCGACGGCCCGGAGGGACACCGGTGCCCGGGCACGTCGTTCGAGGAGGGGAGCCGGTTGCGGTGGGGAGTTCGCCGCGTCCGGTGTGGACATCGGGTGGTGCGCGTCAGGCGGTTCGGCCGATGTCCGTGATCACAGCTCGGCACTCTATGAATCCGTCACCCGCGAGTCAATTGCGGAGAACGAACATTTCGCGGCGTTAGCAGGCGATCAACACTTGTTCTTGTGCTCACTACCTTGACTCCTCGGAGAACAGCCGCAGTCCGCGCCAGACGGAGTCCACTCGCTGGGCGGCTTCGCGGCTGCCCTCGGGGTCTCCGGCGGCCAGTTCCGCCACCAGCCCGTACGCGACGCTGGTCGCCGCGGTCATGGACTGGAGGTTCGCGACGCCTTCGGTCGGGACGACGAGCACGTGGTCGGCGGCGTTCGCGGCGGGGGCCTGGACGGTGTCGGTGATGACGCACGTCGTGGCCCCGGCGGTTCGCGCCAGTTGGATCGCGTCGACGGTTTCCCGGTAGTGCTGCCAGAAGCTCCACGCAACCAGGCAGTCCTGGCGGTTGAGCGAGGCGAGGGCGTTGGCGAGGTGGGGCCCGCCGCGATCCTCGTGGGCGACGGGCAGGCCGCGGCTGGCCGCCAGCATCGCGAACGCGGACGCGGCGACGCCGTGGGTGCCGGAGGCGACGACGAGCGTTCGCCGCGCTCCCCGGATGGCCGCGACGACGGCGCGGGCGGCGGTGAAGTCGAAGGAGTGCTCCAGGGATCGGAGGTTCTCGGCGTCGCGGGCGAATGCCGAGGCCAGCATGCTCCCGTCGCCGGGCGAGGCCGGCTGCTCGTAGCGGTGCGCGAGGTAGACGCCGCGCAGATCCGCCTGGAGTTGTGGCCATCCGGGGTAGCCGAGCGCTTGCGCGAAGCGGACCACCGTTGCGCCGTTGACTTCGGCGCGGTCCGCGACTTCGGCCGCGGTGGCGTAGGAGCAGTACGTCGGCTGCGTGGTGAGCACGTCGCGGACTCGCGCCGCCTTGGGGCCCAGGCGCGTTTCCGAGATCAGCTCGTCGAGCCACTGCGCGACGTTGGCACCTTCACCGGTCATGTGCCTCATTCTGCCCTGATGCACAAGATCATGCATTGAGGGTTGTTTGCACATATGCATGCAGTTATGGTTCCAACGCATCGAGGTCCAGTGGGGACCTCCGGAGGAGGTGCCATGCCGACCGGCTCCCCGGCAACAGGTCCTGCGCTGCTGGCTCGTCTCGAACGACTTCCCGTCGCCCGTCCGCACTTCCGTCTGATGCTCATGGGCGGCCTGGGCATCGCCTTCGACGGCATGGACGGCTCGCTGGTGTCCTACGTTCTCCCGGCGGTCACTCCGCTGTGGGGGCTCGCGCCGTGGCAGACCGGGCTGCTCGGCAGTTCGCTGCTGATCGGGATCATGATCGGCGCGCTGTCGGCCGGGCTGGCCGGCGACGCGATCGGCCGACGGCGGATCATGATGTACGCGCTGGCCGTGTACTGCGTCGCCACCGTCGCGGCGGCCTTCGCGCCGAACTGGGGTTTCTTCTTCGTCGCCAGGCTGATCGCGGGTATCGGGGTGGGTGCCGAGGCCGCGATCATCCCGGCGTTCATGTCGGAGTTCGTGCCCGGCCGGATCCGCGGCCTGTTCGTCGGCTCGATCGCCGGGTTCTTCTCGCTCGGCTACATCGCGGCGGCGCTGCTGGGCACCTTCTTCGTCCCGGCGTTCCCGGACGGCTGGCGGGTGGCGCAGCTGGTCACCGCCGCGCCGCTGCTGATGCTGCTGTGGTGGCGCCGCGCGTTGCCCGAATCGCCGCGCTGGCTCATCGATCAGGGCCGCCTGGGCGAGGCCGAAACCGTTGTCGCGCAACTGGAAACGCGGGTCGAGCGGGCCACCGGCAAGCCGCTGCCGCCGGTCGAGGAGCAGGCCGCGCCGGAGCCGGTGCAGGCCTCGGCGCCCGGTGGTGCGGGGCAGCGCATCGCCGGGTTGTGGCGGGGCGGGATGGCGCGGCGCACCGCCGTGCTGTGGCTGCTGTGGATCAGCCTCACCTTCGCCTACTACGGGTTCTTCACCTGGATCCCGTCGCTGCTGGTGCAGCAGGGCATGACGATGTCGAAGAGCTTCACCTACGCGCTGCTGATCACCATCGCCCAGGTGCCGGGCTACTACTCGGCGGCGTACCTGAGCGAGCGGCTGGACCGCAAGCGCACCATCGCCGGCTACCTCATCGGCGGTGCGATCGCCGCCTTCCTGCTGTCGCAGGGCAGCGCCGACGCCCAGGTGCTGATCTTCGGCGCGCTGCTGTCGTTCTTCATGAACGGCACCTACGCGGCGCTGTACGCCTACACCCCGGAGGTGTACCCGACGAGCATGCGGGCGACCGGCACCGGCACGGCGTCGGCGTTCGGCCGCATCGGCGGCATCGTCGCGCCGATCATCATCGGCGTGCTCTACGCGTCGATCGGGTTCGGCGGCGTCTTCACGATGGTGACCGGCGCGCTCGTGGCGGGCGCGCTGGGCGTGCTGGTGTTCGGCGTCAGCACCAGCGGCCGCACGTTGGAGGAATTGACCGGGGCCGCCGCGCGCGGCCGACAGGAGAAGGAGATTCAGGCGTGACCTCGCGAATCGTGTTCCGCAACGCGACGGTGCTGGAGCCCCGCGCCGGCGAGTTGCTGCCGGACCGGTCGGTGGTGGTCGCCGACGGCCGGATCGTCGAGGTCACCGACGAGCCGGTGCGCGCGGCGGAGGCGATCGACGTGCGCGGACGGGTGCTGATGCCCGGTCTGATCGATTCGCACGTCCACGCCACCCAGGCGAGCGCGGACTTCGCCGAGCTGAAGTCGTGGTCGCCGTACTACGCCGCAGCGCGGGTCGGCCAGGTGCTGGATCAGATGCTGATGCGCGGCTTCACCACGGTCCGCGACATGGGCGGCGCCGATCACGGCGTGGCCCGCGCCGTGGCGGAGGGCCTGTTCCGCGGGCCGCGCGTGCTGTTCGGTGGCCCGATCATCGCGCCCACCGGCGGGCACGGCCTGACCCGGATCTGCGACGGCGAGATCGAGCTGCGGCGGGCGATCCGCGAGCAGATGGCGCTCGGCGCGCACCACATCAAGCTGACCGTCAGCGGCGGCGTGGTGTCCTCGATGCGGATCGACGCCCTCGGATATTCCGAACCGGAGATCCTGGCGGCGGTCGACGAGGCGAACCTGGCGCACCGCTACGTGGCGGGGCACGCCTACACGGCCGAGGCGGTGAACCGCGCGCTGCGCTGTGGCGTGCGCACCATCGAGCACGGCAACCTGATGGACGAGTCGAGCGTCGAGCTTTTCCAGCAGCACCAAGCGTTCTACGTGCCGACGCTGGCCACCTACCACGCGCTGACGCGGGACGACGCGCCGCGCGCGTTGCCGGAGGAGAACAGGCGGAAGCTGCACGACGTGATCGACGCGGGGCTGCACGCCCTGGAGCTGGCCGACCGGGCCGGGCTGAAGATCGGTTACGGCACGGATCTGCACGGCGAGCTGCACGACTACCAGCTCTCCGAGTTCGGCCTGCGCGCCCAGGTGCAGCGGCCTGCGGAGATCGTCCGCGCGGCCACGGTCACCGGTGCCGAGATCGCCGGGATGGTCGGCCAGATCGGCGAGATCGTGCCGGGAGCCTTCGCCGACCTGCTGGTCGTCGACGGCAACCCGCTGGAGGACATCGGCGTGCTCACCGATCCCGAGCGCCGCCTGCCGTTGATCATGCGCGACGGCGTGCTGGTGAAAAACGGCCTCGCGATGTGACATCCGTCCGTTAACCGTGCCGTCATGCCAGGTCAAGCGCCTGCAATACGGCGCGGGAAGCATGGTGGCATGACTTCCCGACAGCATCGCCACGCACGCGGGGACTGGACCCGCGAACTCATCGAGCTGGCCGCGTTGTTCCTGGCGGCGGGGGCGGCGAACCTGTTCGCGACCGGGGCGCAGGACCGCGGGGCGCTGGTGCTGCTGTCCGTCGGCGCCGTCCTGCTGGTGATGGCCACCGGGCGGTGGTGGTGGCGTCGGCAGCAGGTGCCCGCGGCGCCCGAAGTGCGGGTTCCGGAGGTCGTGAGCGTGCAGCAGACGCTGTGGCGGCTGCGCGCGTCGGTGACCGACACGCCGGGCCGGCTGGCGCACCTGGCCGGTGGGCTGGCCGCGCTTGGCGCGGACATCCGGACCATGCAGGTCCACCCCGTCGCCGGCGGAGTGGTCGACGAGGTGCTGCTGCACGTGCCGTCGCGGGTGAGCGGCCGGGAACTGGTCGCCGCGGTCGAGGCCGCCGGAGGCCGGGACGTGACCGCGGTGCGGGCGGACGTGCGCGAGCTCGACGACGTGCCGACCCGGGCCACGAACCTGGCGATCGACCTGGTCAACGGCCGCACCGAGCTGGTCCGGGCGCTGCGCGCGCTGCTCGGGCAGGTGGCGGTCCGGTGGCAGGAGGAGGCCGGTTCGTCCAGCGGCGGCGCGATGTGCCTGGCGGATCCGGGTGGCGGGGTGCTGGTGCTGGAGCGGCCCGGCGGCGCGTTCACGCCGGCGGAGTTCGCGCGGGCGCGGGCGATGGTCGAGCTGGCCGACAGCTGCCGGGCGCGGGTGCGGCCGTTCTCGGATGTCGCGCGCGCCGCGAGCGGGGCGGAGCTGACGATCCGGCCGGCGGACCGCGCGGACGTGGAACTGGTTTCCGCGTTCCACGAGCGTTGTTCCAGCGCGGCCCGCTACCGGCGCTACTTCAGCCCCGGCCCGGGACTGGGGGAGCGCGGCCTGCTGCGCCTGCTGACCCCGGCGCTGGGCCGGTCGCTGCTGGCGCTGGCGCCGGACGGCGAGGTGATCGGCATGGGAAACCTGATGTACGACGGCGATTCCGGCGAGCTGGCGCTGCTGGTCCGGGACGACTGGCAGCGGCAGGGCGTCGGCACGGCCCTGGCGCGGAAGCTGGTCGAGCAGGCCGAGGAACTCGGGATCGGCACGCTCACCGCGCAGACCCACGTCGACAACACCGCGATCGCGCGGACGCTGCGCGGCGCAGGCCTGAAGCTGATCGGTGCGCCGGAACCGGGCGAGTGGAGCTGGTCGCGGGAGCTGCGGCCGGCGGCGTCTGCCACCTGACCGCGGCTCCCGCGTCCAAGGGTCAGCCGAGCTTCTCGGCGATCAGCGGCACGACGGTGTCGAGGGTGTGCGGGATGCTGAGCACGGTGTTGTGCGCCAGCGCGATGCCGGTTTCCTCGAACGGGACCGTGATGACGTGGCCGCGTTTGGTCACTTCCAGCGTCTGGAACAGCGGATCAGACGCCAGCCGCTGCTCGCCGCCGCCCTGGTCGATGACCACCAGCACGGTTGAACATGGACCTACCCCATCTCCGGCCAAGTTAGCCTTGGCTAAACTTAACCGGAGATGGGGAAATGTCCGCAATGTGGGGGTCAGCTCACGTGGGCGGCGGGCGGCAGACCCGCTGGCGAACCCTTGGGCCACTGGGCCGGTTCCGGGCCCAGCTCGGTCAGCTGGCGGACCTGCAGCGAGCACCACGGCGACACCTCGGACTCGCCGGCGAGCACCGCGGAGCTGAACTCCTTCCAGTTCACCCAACGGGTTTCGGCGACCTCGTCCGGGTTCGGCTCCGGCGTGCTGCCGGTGAAGGCGACGAACACCGGGCACTTCTCGTTCTCCACCACGCCGTTGGGCATCGTGGCGCGGTACTGGAAGCCTGGCAGCACCAGCTCCAGGCCGTGCACGGTGAGCCCGAGTTCTTCGCCGAGCCGCCGGGTGATCGCGGCCTTCATGTCCTCCGCGGGCGCGGGATGGCCGCAGCAGGTGTTGGTCCACACGCTCGGGAAGGTGCGCTTGTGGTGCGCCCGCTGCGTCAGCAGGAACTCGCCCCTGTCGTTGAACACGTAGCAGGAGAAGGCCAGGTGCAGTGGTGTGTCGCGATGGTGGACGGTCGCCTTGTCCTCGACTCCGATCGCGTGACCGGATTCGTCGAGCAGAACCACCTGTTCCACGGTCCTACCTCCTGGAGCATGTTGATCTGGTGAACAGCGCCCCAGCGCCGGAGCCTACGACAAACCGGACGGTATCCGCTATACGATCTTGATCACTACCGCCTCACGGGTGCGGACGCAGCACCACCTTGCCGTAGGTTTCGCGGTTCTCCAGCGCGGCGTGCGCCTTCGCCGCGTCGGCCAGCGCGAACGGCGTGCCCACCAGCGGCCGCAGGCTGCCGTCGGCGAGCGCGGCCAGCGCCTCGTTCTCCAGCGTCCGCATGCCGCCGGGCAGCTTCAACAGGTTCGGGCCGAGGGCGACGTTCGCGGCCACCGCGCGAGCGATCAGGTCGTCGGAGGTGAACCGGTGCTCGCCGAATTCCCTGCCGTACATCGTGATCCGGCCGCCGGCGCCGAGCAGGTCGAAGGCCGCCCGGCCGTACTCGCCACCTGCGCCGTCGAGCACCAGGCTCACCTCGCGCCCGTCGAGCGCGTGGCGCACCGTCTCCGGCCAGCCCGGGGCGGTGTAGTCGACGGCGATGTCGGCGCCGAGTTCCCGCACCTTGGCGACCTTCGCCGGCCCGCCGGCCGTGCCCACCACGGTCGCCCCGACGTTGCGGGCGTGCTGCACCGCCAGCGCGCCGATGCCGCCGGCGGCCGAGGTGACCAGCACGACGTCGTGGGCGGTCGGCTGCGCGATGCGCAGGATGGACATCGTGGTCCGCCCGGTGCCGATCATCGCGACCGCGGCGTCGAAGTCCACGCCGTCGGGCAGCACCTGCAGCGCCTCGACGTCGCGGACCGCCAGCTCGGCGTAGCCGCCGCTGGCCATGCCGAGGTGGGCGACGACGCGCCGCCCCAGCCACTCCGCGTCGACGCCCGCGCCGAGCTCGTCGACCACCCCGGCGACCTCGCGGCCGGGCGTCATCGGCAGCTCGGGCCGCGGGAACGGCCCGCCCTGCATGCCCTGCCGGATCGCGGTGTCGATGACGTGCACGCCGGCGGCGGCGACCGCGATGCGCACCTGCCCGGGGCCGGGGCTCGGGTCGGGCACCTCTTCGTAGCGGAGGACACCCGCCGGGCCGAACTCGTACTGCCGAATCGCGTGCATTCCCAGCTCCTTGCGCCGTTTCCCGTTGCAGACGCAACGCTAGGAGTTCGACCAAGATGGAGGTCAATGCCTCGGTTCGGGATTTGTGATCACGGTCAGCGGAGCCGGTAGGTGATCTCCTGGACCGCCGCGCGCATCGCGACGGCCATCTCGTCGAGCCGGTCAGCCACCCGCGTCGTCGGCCCGGCGATCGACACCGCGGCCGTGCCGGCGTCGGCCCGGTGCGACAGCACCGGCCCGGCCACCGCGGAAACGTCCGGCACCGTCTCGCCCCGGTTGTAGGCGACGCCGGCGGCGGCGATGTCCGCGAGCTCGCTCTCGACCCGGGCCCGCTCGTCGGGGTCGGGGAAGTGTTCGCGCAGATACGCCTCGCGGGAGGCGCGGTCCAGGTTCGCGAGCATGCACTTGCCGATGCTCGTCGGGTAGAGCGGGCGCCGCTTGCGCAGCGGGGCCGAATAGCGGATGAGCTGCGTGGACTCGATGGCCTCCAGGTACACCACCGAGTCGCCCACGAGCGTGCCGAGCATGACGGTCTCGTCGAACTCCGCGCGCAGCTTCTGCATCGTCGGCCGGGCCGCGTCCACCAGTGGCGTGCCCGGGGTCGGCAGCAGCGCGCCGACCGCCGGGCCCAGCAGGTAGGCGCCGCCCTGCTCCTGCAGGTATCCGGTCGCCACCAGGCCTTTCACCAGGCCGTGCACCGAGGTCTTCGGCGCGTCCAGCGCCCCGGCGAGCACGCTCAGCCGCACTCCGTGCGGGTCGGCGGCTACGGTCTCCAGGATGGTGGTGACCCGGCTGACGGTGCGGTGCTCCTTGGCCGGGCCGCGCGCCCGGCCGCCTGACTCGCCCACGGCGCCCCCTCGGCTCGGCCTGCGCCTGAAGGATAGCCAGCCCGGCGGCCGGATCGAAGACGCACCGCTGGTTACGAGCCGCCGACTAAGGGGCTGTTTCAGGATGCGGCGTCAGCCGCATGCGGTGAGGGACTCAGCTTGCACCGCCGCGGGTTCTCAGACAGTGCCCACCCCGCCGGGGTTCTTGGCGAGGACAGCCCCGATGCCGCGTATTGGACATACGTAAGTCGGGGCTCCCACAGTCCAGGCGGCGGCCGTAACTCCCGCAGGGGGGCCGCTACCCGCACCGCCACGCAAACCCATTCAAACCATCTCTACGACCCGTTGTGCAGCGGGACGGTGATCTGCTTCAGCCAGGTGCCGGTGGTGAAGTCGCGCGCCTTGATGACCACGTTGCGCGCGTCGACCTCGACCTGCAGGCCCTGGTTGAACGCGCCGCCCAGGGACACCTCGCCGCCCTTGCCGTCGTCCTCCCAGCCGACCTGGATCGCGCCGGTGTTGACCACGTTGAACCCCTCCAGGTTGCCGGTGCCCGGCACCACCCGGCGCACCACCCAGTCCGACAGTTCCAGGTTCCAGTGCGTGTGCCCGGAGAACAGGAACAGGTCGGGGTGGCGGCCGAGGATCGCCAGCAACCGGTCGGGCTGCAGGTAGTCGTTGCGGTAGAGCTTGTTGTGCGTGCCGGAGACGGTGTTCGGCAGCGGGTGGTGGGTCAGCACCATGACCGGCTTGCGCCACCGCGCCCAGTGGTCGAGCCGCTGCTCCAGCCAGGTGAACTGCTGGTCGCTGATCCACACCTCGTCCCACAGCTTCGGGTCGTGGTAGTGCGAGTAGCGCTCGGTTCCCAGGCTCAGCACCGGGATTCCGCCGAAGGAGTGCTCGGCGAAGATGGTGTTGCGGCCGGCGAAGTTGAAGAAGCTGCGGAACAGCGAGTCCTCGGTGGTGCCGTTGGGCCAGGTCTCCTGCGCGAGCGTGTCGGGGTCGCGCCACTTCGGCACGTAGAACTCGTGGTTGCCGATCGCCCAGGCCACCTCCCTCGGATGCGCGTGCTTGTCCAATGTGGACCGAACTGCCGCGTATTCGAAGTCGTAGCCGCGCGGCGTGATGTCGCCCGCGACGCCGAGCCCCGCGCTGCCCGGGTTGATGCGGGCCAGGTCGTCCAGCGCCGTGCCGAAATCGCCGAGGTCGCCCTGGATGTCGCTGATGATGTTGAAGCGCACCTTGTCGTTCGCCTGAGGCGGCGCCGCGTGCGCGGTGGAGCTGAGGGCGGTGGTGGCGGCGAGCGCGCCACCCGCCCCGACGATGAACGATCGGCGATCCATGAGCGCTGATTTCCTCCTGTGCTGGCCGGTCGGCCCCGTGAAATTAGGCCGATCGGCCGCATCCGTGGTGGATTCCTCGTGTCGGCCGAGTGGACTCGTGCGGAACACTTCGCCGGAAAGTCGGGTAAAGCCGGGAAAAACGCGTTCCGGATAAACGCGGCGAGTTCACGTCAAACCGCCCGGCGCGCACCGTCGCGTCGTTACGTTCCGCTGCAGCGAAGATCGAGCGACGGAAGGGCGCAGCATGCCGAAACGACCACTCCTGGCGACCGCGGCGGCACTGGCCGCAGCGTCCGCTCTGGTGTTGCCGGCCACGGCCGCCAGCGCACCGCAGACCGGCGTCGCCGCGGTCCAGGACCACCTGCAGGAGCTGCAGAAGATCGCCGAAGCCAACGGTGGCAACCGGGCGTCGGGCCAGCCTGGCTACAAGGCCTCGCTGGACTACGTCAAGGCTCAGCTGGATGCCGCCGGATTCGCTACCACGATCCAGGAATTCGACTCCATCGGCGGCACGACGTACAACCTGCTCGCCGAAACCCCGGGCGGCGACGCGAACCGCGTGGTGATGTTCGGCGCCCATCTGGACAGCGTCAGCAGGGGCGCGGGGATCAACGACAACGGCACCGGCTCGGCGGCGATCCTGCAGGCCGCCCTGGACTACGCGGGCAGCGGCGCGACGCCGAAGAACAAGCTGCGCTTCGCGTTCTGGGGCGCCGAGGAGCAGGGCCTGGTCGGCTCGTCGCACTACGTGCAGAACCTGCCCGAAGCGGAGCGCGGCAAGATCGTCGCGTACCTGAACTTCGACATGGTCGGCTCGCCGAACGCGGGCTACTTCACCTACGACGGCGACGACTCCGACGGCGAAGGCGCCGGCCCGGGCCCGGAGGGCTCGGCGGAGATCGAGAAGCTCCTCAACGACGCCCTCGCGGCGGCCGGGGTGGCCACCGAGGGCACGGACTTCGACGGCCGCTCCGACTACGGCCCGTTCATCGAGGTCGGCATCCCGGCCGGCGGCACCTTCACCGGAGCCGAGGACACGAAGACGCCGGAGCAGGCGGAGAAGTGGGGCGGCCAGGCGGGCCAGGCCTACGACTCCTGCTACCACCAGTCCTGCGACACGATCACCAACGTCGACCAGCAGGCCCTGGACCGCAACTTCCAGGCGATCGCGACGGCGGTCAAGACCTACGCCGAGCAGTTCCCCCAGTCGTAACCGGCGATCCCCCGAAGCGAGGGCACCTCCGACTCCGGTCGGAGGTGCCCTTCGCTTCACCCCGCCACCGACTCGGATTCCGCGGTCCGGATCGCCGGCAGGGCGATCAGGTGGGCCAGCAGGATCGCCAGGACTCCGCCCGCCAGCTTGCCCGCCAGGAGGGGCAGGATCAGGTTGGGCTGGAAGTTCGCCGTGAACGCCAGGTGGTCGCCGACCAGGAAGGCCGCGCACACCGCGTAGGCGATGCACAGCACCTTGTCCTTGGGCGGCATGTGCCCGATCAGGCGGAACAGCGCCAGCACGTTCGCCGACGCCGCGAGCAGGCCCGCCGTTCCTTCCGGGCTCATCCCGATCCGGCGGCCCAACGCGCCCAGCGGGCGGGCCAAACCCTTGCGCAGCACGTAAACCATCGGGAACGCGCCGGCCAGCATGATCCCGATGTTGCCCGCCACCTCCAACGCCCGGTACTGGTCGTCGGCGTCAGCGATGATCGGGTCGAAGCCCCAGGCGCCCAGCACCGCCGAGAACAGGCCGGTGAAGTGTTCGATGATCGACAGCGCCAGCACGATCTTGAGCGCCGCGTCCAGGAAGCGGCCGAACCAGATGAACAGCCGGATCATCGTCGCCGGCCAGAACCGCAGGGCCAGCGCCAGCACGACCACGAACACTGCCAGCGGCAGCAGGTTCAGCAGCATCGACGTCGTGTCCAAACCGGACAGTGCGGCGTCCGACGGCGCGTCGGCGGAGACCTCGCCGCGCACCGTCGTGCCGGTGGCCAGCAGGATCGAGGTGCTGATCAGGACGCCGACCGGCACCGTGAGGATGCCCGACATCACGCCCAGCGCCAGGAAGCGGTGATCGCGGCGGTCCAGGACCGCCAGTCCCACCGGGATGGTGAAGATGATCGTCGCCCCGGCCAGGTAGCCGACGATGGTCGCCATGATCCAGCCGCCGGTGGAGTTCGCGGTGGCCTGGGCGAGCTGGTATCCGCCCATGTCCACCGCGATGAGGCTCGTCGCCGCGATCGCCGGATCCGCGCCGATCGCGCCGAACACCGGTCCCGCCGCCGACTCGACGAACGCGGACAGGTAGGGGATCGCGGCCATGATCCCCGCCACCGGGATGAAGATCTGCCCGATGGCGTGCAGGCCCTCCTTGAACTCCCGGCCCATCCCGCCGTCGGCGTCGCGGATCGCCGCCACCGCGCCGATCGCGACGAAGGCCATCATCAGGTAGATGATCGAATTGCCCACGAGCTCCATCTCGGACCTCCTCGCGGGTCAGCCCAGCAGGGGGCGCAGGTGGTCGTTGAGGAAGGTGCCGTTCGGGTCGAACTCGCGACGCACGTCGAGGAAGGTGTCGAACTCGTCGAACAGCTCGGCCATCCGGTCGCGGGTCATGAAGTGCAACTTGCCCCAGTGCGGCCGGGCCCGGAACTCGCGCAGCCGCTCGTCGACCGCGCGCAGGAACGGCCAGTAGTCGGTGCCGGGGGCGCCGGAGACGGAGATGACGGTCGTCGCGAGCCGGTGGTTCGGCGAGAGGTACGCCTCGTCGGCGGCGGTCCACCGGACCTCGATGGGATAGCGCTGGTCGGGATGTCCGGTGCGCATCAGCTCCCGGATCGCCGAGACGGCTTCGAGCCCGTGCTCGGCCGGGACCATGTACTCCATCTCGTGGAACGGCGTGTCGAAACCGCCCGGGTAGATCCGGTAGGCGCGGTCCACCCGGTGGCCTTCGGTGGTGACGATCCCGGCGGGCTCGTCGATCTCGGCCTCGTCGTAGAGCTTGACGTAGCAGTGGTCGGCCATCGGCTGGTCCGGCGGCGCGGGCAGCTGGTAGAGGTCGGCGGATTCGTCGGCGGGGCACCAGAAGAACGAGAAGTGGCGATGCCCGGCGATCAGTTCGTCCCACGATTCGACGATCTGCTGCCACGGCCGGTAGCTGATCTCCTCGGTCAGGTGGTAGGCGGGCGAGACGGCCAGCTCGACCTCCAGCATCACGCCGAGCGAGCCGATGGCCACCTGCGCGGCGTGCAGCCGCCGCGCGTCGCCCTCGTCGATCTCGACGACCTCGCCGTGGCCGTCGACCAGCCGGACTCGCCGCAGCGCGGCGGAGAAGCTCGGCAGGTCGATGCCGGAGCCGTGCGTGCCGGTGGCGATCGCCCCGGCGATGACCTGCTTGTCGATGTCGCCCTGGTTGGTCAGCGACAGCCCTGCGTCCCACAGCGGCGCGCCGAAGTCGCCGACGGTGGTCCCGGCCAGCGCCGTGGCCCGCAGCCGTTGCGGATCGGTCGCGGTCACCCCGGTCACCCCGGTCAGCCGCGTCAGGTCGAGCAGCATGCCGCCGGTGGGCACCACCGGGGTGAAGGAGTGCCCGGAGCCGGCGACCCGGACGTTCAGGCCCCGGTCGATCGCGTGCCGGACGGCGGCGAGGACTTCGGTTTCGTCGCGGGGCCGGGCGAAAACCGCCGCGGTGCAGGTCTGATTGCCGCCCCAGTTGGTCCAGATCCGGTCGGTGTCGCTGCCGGGCAGCGCGTGCGAGCTCATGCAGTGCCTCCTGCCTTGTTGACCATCACGTGCTTGGTGCGCGAACGGCGAAGCGGGAAGACGGCGGCGCGAGCTGGATGCCGCTGAACCAATGCAGATTACGGCGGGTGGATCGTGAGTGGCAACGGCACGTTCGGGCGACCGTTGCCACTCACGACAACGCGTTTCAGCAGGTTTGCAGGAGGCGTTGCATCACTCGGGTGGAGAAGCGCAGCGACTCCAGCGGGATTCGTTCGTCCACCCCGTGGAACATCCGCGAGTACGGCAGTTCCGGCGGCACCCGGAGGGCCTTGAAGCCGAAGCCGTTGATGCCGATCGTGGCGAACGCCTTGTTGTCGGTGCCACCCGCGTTGCAGTACGGCGTCGGGTGGCCGTTCGGGTCCTCCGCCCGGATTGCCGCGCACATCGCGTCGACCAGGGTGCCGGCGAACTCCGTCTGCATCGCCACGTCGTGGTGGATGAACTCGCGGCGCACCGACGGCAGCAGCAGGGAGTCGATGGTGTCCAGCAACTCCTGCTCGTGGCCCGGCAGGAACCGCCCGTCCACCGCGGCCGTGGCCTTGCCCGGGATGACGTTGGTCTGGTAGCCGCCCTCGATCATCGTGGGATTCGCCGAGTTGCGCAGGATCACGTTCACCAGGTCGGCCGCCGGGCCCATCTTCGCCAGGCTTCCATCCACATCGGACGGATCGAAGTCGGTGCCGAGGAGTTCGGCGGCCCGCTCCAGCAGCACCCGGACGGGCTCGATCAGCCGCACCGGGAACCGGTGCCTGCCGATGCGGGCCAGCGACTCCGCCAGGTCGGTGACGGCGTTCTCGTCGTTCGGCGAGGAGCCGTGCCCGGCCCTGCCGGTGGCGATCAGCCGCAGCCACGCCTGGCCGCGCTGCGCGTTCTCGATCGGGTACAGCCGCTGGCCGTTGCCCAGGTCGAACGACACGCCGCCGCCTTCGGTGATCGCCTCGGTGACGCCGTCGAACAGCTCCGGCCGGTTGCGCACCAGCCAGTGCGAGCCGAACTTGCCGCCGTCCTCCTCGTCGGCGAGGAAGCCGAACACGATGTCGCGCGGCGGTTTCCGGCCGGTGCGGCCGAATTCCCGGGCGACCGCGAGGATCACCGCGTCGAAGTCCTTCATGTCGATCGCGCCGCGGCCCCACAGGCAACCGTCGTGGATCTCGCCGCCGAACGGGTCGAAGGTCCACTCGCCGGCGTCCGCCGGAACCACGTCGAGGTGGCCGTGCATCAGCAGCGCGCCCCGCGACGGGTCCTCGCCTTCGATGCGGGCGATCACGCTGGCCCGCCCCGGCGCGCTTTCGACCAATGTGGACTCGATGCCGACCTCGGCGAGCTTCGCCGCGACGTACTCGGCCGCCGCGCGCTCGTTGCTGGTCGGGTTGGAGGTGTCGATGCGGATCAGGTCCCGGCAGAGGTCGACGACCTCGTCCTCGGCCACGCTCATGACTTGCGTCCTTCCAGCGTCGAAGTCCCCACCGGGCGCACCAGTCCGGCGAAGGACAGCACCGTGTAGAGCAGGAATCCGGTCAGCAGCGAGTTGAGCGCCGGGATGCCCGCGTCGACGAAGAAGCCGACGCTGAAGCCGGCCGCCCACACCACCAGCGTCGCCGGCACCCAGGTGGCCACCTTGTCAGGCAGCGTGCCGGTCGGGCGGGTGCGGTCGAGCTCGCCGCGCATCCGGCGCGCCACCCAGTACTCGGCGACGATGATGCCGCCGATCGGCGGGATCGCCACGCCGAGGATCTTCAGGAACTCGGTGAAGTGGTCCAGGAAACCCATCGCGGACAGCACGGTGCCGAGCACGCCGATCACGAGCGTCACCGTCGCGCGGTGCAGGCGCTTGCCGAAGACCGTGTCCGCGAAGTTCACCACGCCCAGCGAGGAGGCGTAGAGGTTCCAGTCGTTGATCTTCGCGGTGGACAGGATCACGATGACCAGCCCGACGAACCCGGACGTGGACAGCACGATCGAGGTCACGTCCTTGCTGCCGACCAGCTGCCCGAGCAGCACGCCCGTCATGCCGACGATGTACTCGCTGAGGATCATCGAGCACGAGCTCTGCAGCAGGACGTGCCAGCCCTTGCGGTTGTAGCGGGTCATGTCGGGTGCGACGACCGCGCCGGACATGAACCCGCCCGCCACGATGGTCGCCGCCGCCGGGATGGACAGCGCCGCCGCGGTCGGCTCGCGGGCGATCAGGTCGCCGATGGAGTGCTGCGAGAGCGTGGTGATCACGCTCCAGGCCACCAGTGCGAAGAACAGCGGCACGGCGATCTTGGCCAGCCACATCATGTACTTGAAGCCGTAGATCACCAGCGCGGTCAGCACCGCGCCGGAGATCGCGCACCACAGCCAGATCGGGCCGCCGACCAGCGACTGCATGCTCTTTCCGAAGATGCCGTTCTGCACGCCGAACCAGCCGACCATGCTGATCGCGATGACCAGGCTGACCAGCGCCGAGCCGTTGCGGCCGAACCCGGCGAAGCGGGTGAGCATGGTCATCGCCAGGCCCTCGCGCTGGCCGGCCAGGCCGACCAGGAAGATCACGATCTCCAGCAGCACCGCGCCGAGGGTGAACGCCCAGAAGGCGTCCCAGAACCCCATCGCGATGCCCAGCGAGGCACCCAGCACGAACTGGGAGAGCGAGCCGGACTGCCCGAGCCACTGCAGCAGCATCGAACCGAACCCGTAGCGCGCGTCCTGCGGGACGCGGCGCAGCGAGTAGTCGTCGTTGCCGATCTGCTTGCCCGGCGCGGTCTCGGCGGACTGCGCCGCGCCCATCATTCCTCCTCGGCGGGCAGGTCGCCCATGGTCTGCAGGTGGGCGAGGGAGCCGTAGCGGGCGATGAGGGTGTCGAACTCGGCCTGGTCGTGGAAGGCCAACTGGCCCGCGCCGAACTCCTTGGCGACCTCGACGGCGTAGCGCGCGGCCGACGCGATGTCGGTCTCGTGGCTGGCGCCGGTGGCGCAGCCGGGCACGGCGGTGGCGGCCACGATCGCCAGGCCCACCACCGGCGCGCCGGTCGCGGTGGCCGGCTGCAGGATCGAGTTGATGTGGTAAACGCCGTTGCCGTAGGGCGTGATGTCCTGGGTGGTCACCGGGTAGGTCACCAGCGGTTCGCCGGTGACGGTCTCCAGCAGGGTGCCCAGCCGGTCCGACACCCGCAGCACCCAGCCCTGCTTGACCGTCGGCGACAGCGCGAGGCCCTTGTGGTTGATGACCCGGTTGCCCTTGGTGGTGTCGATGGACAGCACCGCGTCCATGTCGTCGCTGACCTCGTGGGCGTTCATGGTGGCGATCCCGACCGGGGAGTCCATGAACGGCACCGGCTCGTGCGGCCGGGTCGGCGCGTCCGCGCACACGTGGGTGCTGATCAGGACGTCGCCCGGCAGCACGTCGCCGCGGGCGCGCATCGACAGCAGCTTCGCCGCGGCCGCGATGGCCGCGGCGGCGCCGTCGCCGTCGGAGACGAACCCGGTCACCTCCGGGCGGGCACCGATGCCGCCGAGCCGCCCCACGACGCCCAGCGTCGGGGCGTCGCCGCCGGCCGCCTTGCCCCGCGTGCCGGGGATGCGGACCTGCACGAAGTCGGTCGTGCCCTGGTGGCCTTCAACGGTGGTGCTGGTGGCCGGCCCGGACCCGCCGGCCACCTCGTCGAGGTAGGCGACCACGCGGGCGCCGGTGACCGACGGATCGTCGAGGAGATCCACCACATCCAGGACGTGTTTGAGCATCTGAGCCCCTTGGAATCGGCACCGCGAACCGGGTGCGGGCCGCGAGCGCCCGGGCAGGACGGGGGAGCTGCCCGGTCTCGCGGCCTGGTAGTTGGCAGGGCGTTCGCCGGAGTTGTTCTCGGGGCATCTCCGGCGAACGCCGTGTCGATTACGGTGCGCTTGCGCCCGACCGACGAGCAAGGAAATCCCGCTATTCGCAAAACCGGGCGTCGCGCGGCCGGTTGGCGGTCGGTGACCGGTGGTTAAGCTGCGGGCACGTTCCGGGTCTTGGGAGGTGCTTGATGGCGCAGATGGAGGCCGTCCGGGTGCTGGCGGCCAATCTGCGGGCGCTGCGGGCCGAGCAGGCGCTGTCGCTGTCCGAGGTGGCCCGGCGGTCCGGGATCGCCAAGGGCACGCTGTCGCAGCTGGAGTCCGGCGTCGGCAACCCCACCATCCAGACGGTGTTCAGTTTGTCGAACGCTTTGCAGGTGCCGGTATCGACCCTGCTGACCGAGCGCACCGAGCCCGACGTGGTGCTGGTGCGTTCCGCGGGCCTGGAGGTGCTCAGCAGCAACGCCGTCGACCTGCGGATGCTGCGCCGGCTCGACCTGACGTCGGCGGTGGTGGAGGTCTACGACCAGCGCGTGCGGCCCGGCGAGGTGCAGCGCTCCGACGGGCATCCCGGCCGGGAACACGTTGTGGTCACGGAAGGAAAGCTGCGCGTCGGGCCTGCCGACGCGCCCTACGAGCTGGGGCCGGGGGACTACGTGTGCTTCCCGGCGCAGCTGCCGCACACCTACGAGACGGTCGGCGGCCCGGTGACCTCGGTGCTGCTGCTGGAGTACCCCAGCGAGGCCGACAGCCCGATGCTCCGCCACCACCCGGGCCTCGGCTAGGGGTTGACCTGGGTCACATCGGGGTTTAGCGTCTGTCGCGTTCATTTTAGTGAACGTTGGTGGTGGCTATGGGGCAGTTTCCCGACATCGTGGTGGTCGGCGCCGGGATCGTCGGCGCGGCCTGCGCCGAGGCGCTGAGCGCGGCCGGATACGTCGTCGACGTGCTGGATCGCGGTGCGCTCGCGACGGGCACGACGGCTGCAGGCGAGGGCAACGTGCTGGTCTCGGACAAGCCGCCGGGCGCGGAGCTCCGGCTGGCCCAGGCGAGCCGGAGGCGTTGGCCGGAGTTGGCGCGGAGCCTGCGCGAGGAGCTCGGCGCCGACTTCGAGTGGGAGCCCAAGGGCGGCGTAGTCGCGGCGACCACTGTGGACGGAGCGGATGCGCTGACGGCGTTCGCCGCGGAGCAGCGCGACGCGGGCGTGGATGCGCGGGTTCTGCCGTCCGGCGCGGTGTTCGAGCTCGAACCGCACCTCACGCGGCGAACGACGCTGGCGGTGCACTATCCCGAAGACGCCCAGGTGCAGCCAGTCCTCGCGGCATCGGCGCTGCTCGCGGCCGTGCGCCGGCGCGGCGGAACGCTCCGCTCGGGAACCGCCGCTACCGGCGTGGTGCGCGGCCGCGATGGCCGGGTGACGGGTGTGCGCATGGGCAGCAGCGTTTTGCCTTGTGGGGCAGTGGTGAACGCGTGTGGCCCGTGGTCCGGTGATTTTGCGAGGCTGGCGGGCGCGCCGATCACGGTGCTGCCTCGCCGGGGCATGGTCCTGGTGACCGCGCCGGTGCCGCCGGGCACCGTGCGGCACAAGGTCTACGACGCCGATTACGTCGGCGCGGTGGAGAGCTGCGACGCCGAGCTGCAGACTTCGACGGTGGTGGAAAGCACCCGGGCCGGGACCGTGCTGATCGGGTCCAGCCGGGAGCGCATCGGCTTCGACGACACCGTCCGGATGCACGTGCTGCGCGAGATCGCGGGCAAGGCGGCCGCGTTGTTCCCGGTGCTGGGGCGGGTGCCGGTGATGCGCGCCTACGGCGGCTTCCGGCCGTATGCGCCGGACCACCTGCCGGTGATCGGCGCCGATCCCCGGGTTCCGGGGCTGTGGCACGCGACCGGGCACGAAGGCGCCGGTGTCGGGCTCTCCGCCGCGACCGGCCAGCTGCTCGCGGAGTTGTTCGGCGGCCGCCCGCCGCACGTCGATCCGGAGCCGTTCCGCGTGGACCGCCCCGGGCTGATCGAGGAGGTGAGCGCGTGACGGGCCCGTTCCTGGCACCGGACCGGCAGGATCCGGTCGAGCCGCGGTACTCCGCGGAATTCGCCGTCGAGGTGGACGGGGCACACGTCGCCGCGCGCGCCGGGCAGACGGTCGCCGCCGTGCTGATGTCGATCGGCCGCACATCCTGGCGCAGCACCCGGCAGAACGGGCGGCCGCGCGGGCTGTTCTGCGGCATCGGCGCGTGCTTCGACTGCCTGCTGGTTGTGAACGACGTGCCGGACGTGCGGGCGTGTCAGCGCGTTGTCGGGCCCGGCGACGTCATCCGCGCCCAGCACGGGGCCGAACTGCCGGGAGGCGAGGCATGAGCGTCGTGGTCGTCGGCGGCGGGCCCGCGGGAATGAACGCCGCCGTGCAAGCCGCGCGGGCCGGTGCCGAGGTGGTGCTGGTCGACTCCGCCGAGCGGCTCGGCGGGCAGTTCCACCGCCAGCTCCCGGAGCAGTTCGCGGCGCAGCGACCGGAACGCGTCCAGCACGACTGGCGGTCGTTCCGGGCGATCCGGGACGAGGTCCTGGCGAATCCGAGGATCCGCTACCTGCCGGGCAGCACGGTGTGGTCGCTGGAACCGGACCGGTGGATCAACATCCAAAGTGGACCCGCCGATGCGCCGGACCGGCAGCTTACGGCGCTGCGCGCCGATGCGCTGGTGCTGGCCACCGGGGCGCACGACCGGGTTCTCCCGTTCCCCGGCTGGGACCTGCCCGGGGTGTTCAGCGCCGGGGCCGCGCAGGCGATGGCGAAGGGCCAGCGGATCGCGGTCGGGCACCGGGTGCTGGTCGCCGGGACGGGGCCGTTCCTGCTGCCGGTCGCAGAGTCGCTGCTCGACGTGGGCGCCGAGGTCGTCGGCGTGCTGGAGGCCGGAAACCCGGCCGCGTGGCTGCGACAGCCGGCGGCCGCCGGGCAGCTCGGAAAGCTCCGGGAGCTCGCGGGCTACGCGGCTCGCTTCGCCGGGCGCGTGCCGTACCGGACTCGCACCGCCGTCATCGCGGCGCACGGCGACGACCGGGTGCGGGAGGTCGTGACGTCCAAAGTGGATGCCGACTGGCGGCCGATTCCCGGTACCCAGCGCCGGATCGAGGTCGATGCCCTGTGCGTCGGGCACGGCTTCGTGCCGCAGCTGGAGCTGGCGCTGGCCGCGCGCTGCCGCGTCGTCGACGGATTCGTCGAGGTCGATGCGGCGCAGCGGACGTCCGCGCCGGGAGTGTTCGCGGCCGGTGAAGCGACCGGCATCGGCGGTGCCGAGCTCGCCGCAGCCGAAGGCGTCGTCGCCGGGCTCGCCGCAGCCGTGCACGTCGGTGCCGCCAGCTGGAACCAGGTGCGAACCCAAGCACGCCAAGCACTCATGAAAGTCCGCAGTGGACGGAGATTCGCCCGGGCGCTCGCCCAGACCCATCCGATCGGATCAGGCTGGTTCGAGTGGCTGGAGCCCGACACGCTCGTGTGCCGGTGCGAAGAAGTCCCGTACCGCGAACTGGAAGAGGCCGTGCAGCAGCGCGCCGCGCACAGCGCCCGCTCGCTGAAGCTGCTCTGCCGGGTCGGCCTCGGCCCATGCCAGGGCCGGATCTGCGGGCAGAACGCGACCGATCTCGCCGCGCGGCTGCTCGGCGAACCGCTCCCGGACCCGGAAACCCCTGCTCGGCGGCCGATCGCAGCGCCGATCCGGCTCGCCGACCTGGCCAGCATCCCAACCCGTGACGAGGAGGAGAAGTGACTTCCAGCAACGATCTCGGTGGTGTCGTCGTCGCGACCGCCTTGCCCTACGCCGAAGACGCGTCGGCCCCGGCCGGCCTGCGAGTGGACTACGACCGCTACGCCGAGCACTGCCGCTGGGTGGTCGACAACGGCTGCCACGGCGTCGGTCCCAACGGTTCCCTCGGCGAGTACTCGTCGCTGACACACGACGAGCGCCGCAAGGTCGCCCAGACCGCGATCGCGACCGTCGGCGACCGGGCGACGGTCATCGTCGGCGTGCACGCGCCGAGTGCGCACGAGGCCCGGCACTGGGCGGAGCTCGCCGCCGAGGACGGCGCGGACGGGCTGCTGTGCCTGCCGCCGACGATCTACCGCGCCAACAGGGGCGAGCTCCTGCACCACTTCGAGCAGGTCGCGGCCGTGGGCCTGCCCGTGATGGTCTACAACAACCCGATCGACACCAAGGTCGACCTCACTCCCGACGTGGTTCGCGAGATCGCCGAGATCGACAACATCGCGGCGATCAAGGAGTTCTCCGGCGACGTCCGGCGGGTGCTGGAGATCCGCGAGCAGGCGCCCGGGCTGAACGTGGTGTCCGGCGCCGACGACGTGGTGCTGGAATCGCTGCTGATGGGCGCGGGCGGCTGGTTCGCCGGATTCCCGAACGTCTTCCCGGCCGAATCGGTGCGGCTCTACGAGCTGGCCCGCGCGGGCAAGGTCGAGGAGGCGCGGGCGCTGTACGAGCCGCTGGTGGCGGCGTTCAGGTGGGACTCGCGCACCGAGTTCGTGCAGGCCATCAAGCGCGGCATGGAGATCGTCGGCCGCTTCGGCGGGCCCTGCCGCCCGCCGCGCGGCCCGCTGCCCGAGGCGATGCTGGCGCAGGTCGACGCCGACATGGATCGCGCCGTGAAGTACTTGCAGAGCAAGGAGAAATGATGCGGTCGCGCCGTTACTTCAGCGCCGTCGACTCGCACACCGAAGGCATGCCGACGCGGGTGATCACCGGCGGCGTCGGCGTCGTGCCGGGCGAGACGATGGCCGACAAGCGCCGGTACTTCGTCGACAACCTCGACCACATCCGGCAGCTGCTGGTGAACGAGCCGCGCGGGCACTCGGCGATGAGCGGCGCGATCCTGCAGCCGCCGACGCGCGGCGACGCCGACTGGGGCGTCATCTACATCGAGGTCTCCGGCTGCCTGCCGATGTGCGGGCACGGCACCATCGGCGTCGCCACCGTGCTGGTGGAGACCGGGATGGTCGAGGTGGTCGAGCCGGTCACCACGGTCCGGCTCGACACCCCGGCCGGGCTGGTGGTGGCCGAGGTGGCGGTGCGCGACGGCCAGGCGGAGTCGGTGACCATCCGCAACGTGCCGTCGTTCGCCGTGGAGCTGGACGCCGCGGTGCGGGTGCTGGGGATCGGCGAAGTGCGCTACGACATGTCCTTCGGCGGCAACTTCTACGCGATCACGTCGCTGGCAGATCTCGGAATTCCCTTCGACAAGGCCGAAAAGGGCCGGATGCTGGACGCCGGGCTGGCGATCATGGCGGCCATCAACGAGCAGCGCCGCCCGCAGCACCCGCTCGACGCGAACATCACGGGCTGCAAGCACGTCTACCTCGAAGCGCCCGGCAGCGACGCCGCGCACTCCCGGCACGCGATGGCGATCCACCCCGGCTGGTTCGACAGATCTCCCTGCGGCACCGGCACTTCCGCGCGCATGGCGCAGCTGCACGCGCGCGGGCAGCTCGGGCTGAATGCGGATTTCGTCAACGAATCCCTGATCGGCACCCGGTTCATCGGGAGGCTCGTGGACACCGCGCAGGTCGGCGACCGCCCGGCGGTGGTGCCGACGATCACCGGCCGGGCCTGGATCACCGGCATGGCCCAGTACCTGCTGGACCCGACCGACCCGTTCCCGACCGGCTTCACCTTGTAACCCCGCGCGATGCACCACCGGCGCACCGACGAGGTGCGCCGGGCGGTGCCGCGCGCCCTCGTTCGGCGGAGGTGGCCCCATGATCGATGCGAACGGCCGCGGCGTGCTGCGGCGCAAACCGGTGGACGACATCGACGATCCGCCGCAGGAAGCCGGCCTGAAACGGGTGATGGGCACCTGGCAGCTGACCGCGCTGAGTCTTGGCGGCCTGGTCGGTGCCGGAGTGTTCTCGCTCAGCGGGGTGGTCGCGAACGAGCTCGCCGGACCCGGCGTGCTGCTTTCGTTCCTGATCGCGGTGCTCGCCAGTGCCGCCGCGGCGCTGTGCTACGCCGAATTCACCAGCATGATCCCGAAAGCGGGCTCGGCCTACACCTACGCCTACGCGGTGCTCGGCGAGCTGGCCGGCTGGCTGATCGGCTGGGACCTGCTGCTGGAGTACACCGCGATCGTCGCGGTGGTCGCCATCGGTGTCTCCGGCTACCTGTCCTACCTGGTGGGTCAGCTCGGGCTGGACCTGCCCGCCTGGATGCTGGGCGCGCCCGGCACCGGCGACGGCCACGTGGTCGACCTGTTCGCGATGCTGCTGTGCCTGCTGCTGGCGTGGCTGCTCAACCGCGGCGCGAAGTCCTCGGCGCGGGTCGAGACCGCGCTGGTGGTGATGAAGATCGTGCTGGTCCTCGTCGTCGTGGTGGCGGGCGCATTCCACATCAACGCGGGCAACTACACGCCGTTCCTGCCCTACGGGCTCGGCGGCGCGGTCACCGGCGCGGCCACGGCCTTCTTCGCCGTCTACGGCTACGACGCGATGAGCGCGGCGGCGGAGGAATCGGCCGACGCCCGGCGGGCGATGCCGCGCGCGATCATCTACTCGCTGGGCATCGCGACGGTCATCTACGTGCTGGTGTGCGTGGTGCTGCTGGGAATGCAGCACTACAGCGAGATCGACATCCGCAGCCCGTTCTCCGGCGCGTTGGCGTCGGTCGGCCTGCCCGGCCTAGCACTGATCGTCGCGGTCGGCGCGGTGTTCGGCATCGTGACGTCGATGTTCGCCAACATGCTGGCGGTGACGCGGGTGTGGTTCGCGATGAGCCGCGACGGGCTGTTGCCCGCCTGGTTCGCCAAGACCCACGCGGTGCGCAAGGTGCCGCACCGGGTCACCTGGGTGGTCGGCGTGGTGTCGGCGCTGATCGCGGGACTGTTGCCGATCCGGGAGGCGGCGGAGCTGACCAACATCGGCATCCTGGTGGCGTTCATCGTCGTCGCGGTGTCGGTGGTGGTGCTGCGCCGCCAACGTCCCGACCTGGAGCGGGGATTCCGCTGCCCGTGGGTGCCGGTGGTGCCGGGGATCGGCGTGGTCTTCTCGATTTGGCTGATCAGCCAGCTCGACTGGGTCACCTGGGCGCGCTTCGTCGGCTGGATGATCGTCGGCCTGCTGCTCTACGCGTTCTACGGCTACCGGCGGTCGGCGTTGGCGGACAAATCGGTCGCGGGAACGCGCTGATCGCTGCCAGGATGGGCGGTATGACCGAAGTGCGGACCGCGCATACCGCCGATCTCGACGAAGCGACGATCAAGGCCGCCCGGGCGCTGCTCTGGGACGTGTTCGAAGACGACATGACCGAGCACGACTGGGAGCACTGCCTGGGCGGCATCCACGCCCTGGTGTGGGAAGGCGACGAGCTGATCGGCCACGCATCGGTGATCCAGCGGCGCCTCCTGCACGACGGCCGCGCTCTGCGCACGGGCTACGTGGAAGGTGTTGCGGTGCGGGCGGATCGACGCCGCCGGGGCATCGCGGCGGCGATGATGGCGGAGCTGGAGGGCGTGATCCGCCGCGCCTACGACCTCGGGGCGCTGGGAGCCAGCGACGAAGGAGCGGCGCTGTACGAGGCGCGCGGCTGGCAGACCTGGCAGGGGCCGACTTTCGCCTTGGCCCCAACGGGAATCCAGCGCACGGCGGACGAGGACGGGTTCATCTACGTGTTCCCGGCGGACGTCTCGCTGGACCTGACCGGCGAACTCACCTGCGACTGGCGCGACGGCGACGCCTGGTAACGCCCGTGTGATCATCTCCAGGGTGACGACCTACTACTGGAATCCCGCCAGGCTCGACGCGCCCGAACTGGAGACCGCCCGCCAGGAGTTGGAGACGTCCGCCGGTGCGATGGGCTGGGACGAGGCGTTCCTCGCGCTGCTGCGAAGCGGGCAGACGATCCCGGTGAGCATCGCCCTGGACACCTACTCGAACGAAGAGGCCACGGCCAGGTGGGGCTTCGGCAACCCCTTGGAGCGGCACGCGGAAGAGGTGCTGGACCGCGCCCGGGATGTGCTGCGGCAGCCGCCGATGCCTGCGGTCGACAGCGGTGCGGTGAAAGATGGTGCCGATCATTCGAGCGCGCTCGGCGCGATGATGAACCTGGCCCGGCCAGAGGATGCGGACCTCATCGCCGCGGTGCTGCGAGATCCCGCGAGCAGCGAGGTGCATCTCACCGGCTGCACTGCGGCGGGACGTGCCCTCTGGACCGAGGAGCCGAGCCCCGTCCTGATCGAGGTCCTCAGCGGAATAGCTCTGGACGCGTCGCGCCCGACCGACGAACGCAACCACGCGCTTCGCACGCTCGGCAGTGCCGAAACTCCTCTGGTGGCCGAAATCGCGGCGCGAATCGCTCAGACCGAGGACGCCAAGCTACGGAGCACGGCGATCGTGGTTCTGGCCCGTGCACACCTCGACACCCACCGCGAACTCGTGGAGCGGTTCTTCGGGACGTGCCCGCCCACGGACCCGAACTACCCCGACATCCGCGACTACCTGGAGGAGTGGGCGGAGGACCACCCGGAGCAGACGTGATCCGCTGGTGTGGAGTGAACGGCCTGTTTGCCTCGATAGGTGAGGTGAACGGTCCGTTCACTGCAGTCGTCCGGCGTCGGCGGGCATCGGCCGGTGTGGAGTGAACGGCCCGTTCGCCCCGATAGGCGAGGTGAACAGGCCGTTCGCCTCACCACCTCGAAGCCACCAGTCGACCTACCACGACCCCGCGCCACCACTCCAAAACAGCCTCTACAGCAACCCAGAACACTCACGACCGGGGGCCCGGTAGCCGGGCGGGGTCGGGGGCAGGCCCGGCTACCGGGAGGATCGGCGCGATGGTCGGGGAGGGGACGCGCCGATCCGGTCAGGGGTCAGGCGACTCTCGGCGAGTCGCCTTCAGGCGGGGGACCGCGGAGGCGGTGGCGGCAGGTGTATTCGGCCTCGATGTCGTCGATGAGTTGCCAAACGCCGTAGGCGTCCTCGCCCGCATCGCCGTGCTGCGGATTCGACGCCGGAACGAGCGCATCGCGAAGATGATGACGTTGAACGCGGTGAGCGTGCCCAGCTGCAACCAGAACATGATGCCTCCCGGCCTATCACCGTCCGATGTGGTCAGATCACCGTTCTCGCTTGACGCACTGCTGCTTCCGCAAATGCCTCGCCGCCGCGCCGGATCGGGCTGGATTCGACGCCTTCTTGCGCGCTTCCGCGATCCGCACGCAAACCGAGCATCGCGGCCGGGTCGTGGTCGGATGCCCGACGGCGGCCCACATCACCTCCGCACCGCACTCGCCGGCCCCGCCGGGCCGAAGCACGAAGTGCGTGTCCAACGCCCGCAATCCAGGCGACGGCAACCACCGAGGCCAAACCTCCAACACCAACGGAACCACCTCCACGTTGCTCTTCGGCTACATTGGGACGTGATCGCTTCGCAACCGGTCACGAACCACTCAGGTCAATTAATTCCTGGTCACGGGCTGAGACCGCAAACCCGTTACCCTCAACCTTTTGGGTGGTGTCCGAAATGGCTCAAGAACGCCGTAAGCTGTGGAACGTGGGCGACACCGCTGGTACACCGCGAACTCGAGCGCTAGCCGCCGCATTGCGGAGTGCGCTCGACGACTCCGATCTGACGGCGAGGCAGGCCGGACGCCTGCTCGACAAGTCCCACAGCACCATCTCGCAATGGCAGACCGGCAAGAGAGTGCCGACCACCGATGATGTGTCCGCGTTTCTTGCTGTGCTCGGTGTGACCGGCAAACGGCGACGGCAGATCCTCGACCTGGCCCGCAATGCACGTGAGTCGAACTGGCTCGCCGGTGGTGTCTCGGAGCAGCTCGCAGGCATCGTCGAATGCGAACGAACGGCCATCGAGATCGTCGACTGGTGCCCGCTGGTCGTGTCCGGACTCCTTCAAACCTACGAATATGCGAAGGCGATCATCGGCGATGACGACGCCTTGGCGCCGCACGTGGTCGAGACGCGCGTGAAACTCCGGCTCGGCCGCCAGGACCAACTGGCTCAACGCGACGATCGATCAGTTGATCACGCGGTGTTGATCGGCGAGCCCGCACTTCGTCAATGCATCGGGGGAAAGGCCGTCCTCATCGAGCAGCTTCGCCGGTTGGTGACGCTCAACGGGAAGAACGGGACGACGATCCAGGTCGTGCCCACCGGTGGCGGATGGCATCCCGGCTTGATGGGGCCGTTCGTCATCTACGGCTTCGAGGAGTCGCCGGCGATCATCGCGATCGAGAACCACCGGTCGTCGGTGTTCCTCTACGAAGACGACGACGTGGTGACCTACCGGCGCGCATCGGCAGCGATTCGCCGCGCCGCGATCAGTCCCGAAGATTCATCAGCGTTCATCCTCGATGTGGTCCGAGAGTTGGAGGCAAGCGGATGATCAAGCAAACACATTGGCGCAAGAGCAGCTACAGCGGCCAAGAAACGCACTGCGTGGAGTTATCCAGCCCGCCCGGTCTGATCCGGGATTCGAAGGATCCGGAGGGGCCGCGTTTGAGCGTCGACGTCGCCGGTTTCCTTCGCGCTGTCAAGGCTGGGCGTTTCGAGCGGTGAGCGGATGGGTCTCGTGAGTGCGAAACAGGGCTAGAGCCCGGTTTCGCACTCACGACCCCGCTAGGGGCTCCTCGACGAGCTGTGGCAGCTTTTCCGCCGTGGACCCGTCGGCCGGCATGCAGGCGAAGAGCTTGGTGCCGGTGGCGTCCATCGTGGACAGTTTTGCGTAGTCGAAGGTCAGCCTGCCGACCCTCGGGTGGTCGAAGACCCTTCGGTTGGAGCTGAACTCCGCGATGTCCTGATCCGCCCACCACCGGTCGAATTCCGGGCTGTTCCGCCGCAATTCCGCGATCAGCGCCTCGATGCGCGGCTCGCCGAGGCGGGGCGCGACGTCCGCGCGGTACTGCGCGAGCAGGTTGCGGGCCTGGCCCGTCCAGTCGGCCAGCAGGGCGCGGATGCGCGGTTCGGTGAACACCAGGCGGATCAGGTTGCGGTCGGCCATCATCACCGGTTCGCCGATCAGCGCCGCCTCAGCGCGGTTCCAGGCCACCAGGTCCCAGTTCGCGTCCAGCAGATACGCCGGGTTGGGGTCGAGGGCGTCCACCATGCGCTGCAACGCGGCGGGAACGCCCGCGTCGTCGTCCGTGATCTCATCCGGCGGCGCGGCGTCGGCCAGCGCGAACAGGTGCCGCCGCTCGGCCGGGGACAGCCGCAGTTCGCGCGCCAGGCTCTCCAGCACCTGTCGGCTGACCGAGATGTCCCTGGCCTGTTCAAGCCAGGTGTACCAGGTGATGCTCACGCCGGAGAGCTGGGCGATCTCCTCGCGGCGCAGGCCAGGTGTCCTGCGTCGCGGCCCGGCCGGTAGGCCGACCTCGGCCGGGGTGAGCCGATCCCGGCGGGAGCGGAGGAAATCCGCGAGGGCGCGACGGCGCTGCTGGGGCAACATCGATCTTCGTTCCGTGCCGAGATGTCCTGGTAGTGGCGATACCAGCATAATCACCCGCTACCCGGCCGCAGCCGCGGCTGGCGAGGCTGGCGGCATGACACAGACAGATCCCTCCGGCGTCACCCACTCGTCACCGCCGGGCGAGGGTTCGCCGTGGCGAGCGCTGTCGATCCTGCTGGTCGGCGTGTTCATGGCCGTCCTGGACACCTTCATCGTGCTCGTCGCAGCCCCGGCGATCCGGGCCGACCTCGGCGCGACCGGCGCGGAGCTGCAACTGGTCTTCGCCGGATACCAGCTCACCTACGCCGTCGCCCTGATCACCTGTGCGCGGCTCGGCGACCTCCTTGGCCGCAAGCCGATGTTCCTGGGCGGCCTGCTCCTCTTCACGCTGTCCTCCGCGGCCTGCGCCGCCGCGCCGGACGCCGGCCTGCTGATCGCCGCCCGGTTCGTCCAAGGACTCGCCGCGGCGGCGATGTTCCCGCAGGTGCTCGCGATGATTCACGTCGTGGTGCCCGAGGCGCAGCGGCCCAAGGCGTTCAGCGTGCTCGGGGCGGTCATCGGCATGTCGGGAATCGTCGGCCAGCTGCTCGGCGGCGTCCTGGTGGGCGCGAACCTCTTCGGCAGCTCGTGGCGGCCGATCTTCTGGGTCAACGTGCCCATCGGCCTGATCACCCTCGCACTCGCCTTGGCATTCGTCCCGCGGTCGCAGCCCGCCGAGGCCCGCCGCCTCGACCTGCTGGGCGCCGCCGTGCTGACCGTCGCGCTGTGCCTGCTGGTGGTGCCGCTGATCGTCGGCCGCGAGGCAGGTTGGCCGTTGTGGACCTGGCTCAGCCTGCTCGGCAGCGCGCTCGCGTTCGCCGCCTTCGGGTTCGTCGAACGGCAGGTCGCGCAGGGCGGTGGCGCACCGCTGATCCGGCTGCGGATGTTCCGGCAGCGCCCGTTCGCCGTCGGCATGACGCTCGTGCTGCTCACCTACGCCGGCATCAACTCCTTTTTCCTCGTGCTGTCGCTCACCGCGCAGGACGGCCTGGGCATGAACGCGCTGGAAGCAGGCCTGATCTACCTGCCGTTCGCCGCCGCGTTCTTCGCCGCCAGCTTCCTCGGCGGCCGCCTGTCCGCGAAGGGCAAGAACGTGCTGCTGACCGGGGCGGTTCTCGGCGGCTGCGGATATGCCTGCACGATCGCCGTGGTCGTGCTTCTCGGCGACAGCCTGACCGGCTGGTGGCTGGCACCGCCGCTGATCCTCGTCGGCGTGGGCAACGGCCTGTTCGTTCCGCCGCTGCTCAACGCCGTGCTCTCGCGGGTTCCGCACGCGGAAGCCGGGATGGCCTCGGGTGTGCTCTCCACCGGGCAGCAGGTCGGCGGTGCGCTCGGCGTCGCCGTCCTCGGGGCCGTCTACTACGGAGTCCTCGGCGCACCGGCCGATTCCTACGGGTACGCCTTCGTCTTCGCCGTCGCGGTCAACCTGGCCCTGGCCATCGCCATCTCCTTGCTGCTGCCCAGCCTGTCGAAGCGGGCCTGATCAACGGAGCATGCGGTGAAGGCGAGGTGGGGCGCCTTCACCGCGGGTATTTGCACTGTTCAGACGAACGATGCCGACACTGATCGGTGCAATGAACGCTGGTCCACTGTGGTGGCCGGTGGAGCCGAGAACCACCCGTACGGCGGCTGTTGCAGGCGGGTGTGCCGTGCCGTTCCGGCCGTTACTGGCGGGTACTCGCCAAGTTGGCCGATATGCAGCGGAATTCTCCTTGAATGGTGGCGATTTCGAACTCCGATCGGAGGAAGAATGCGTCACTTACGGCACATCGTCGGCGCTGCTGTCGCCGTGGCAACGGTGAGCACCGTGCTGGCCGCCCCGGCCTTCGCCGCGCCCGCCGCCGAGAACTACGCAGCGCTCGGCGACTCCTACGCATCCGGGGTCGGCACCCGCGAATACACCGAGGACAGCGGGGACTGCCTGCGCAGCCCCAAGGCCTACGCGCAGCTGTGGGCGGACTCGCACGACGTCTCGAACTTCGCGTTCGAGGCCTGCTCGGGCGCGGTCACCGATGACGTCAACGCCAATCAGCTCGACCAGCTCAACGCCGACACCACGCTGGTCACCATCTCCATCGGCGGCAACGACATCGGCTTCACCAGCGTCATCCAGGACTGCCTGCTCGGCGACGACAACGGCTGCGACTCGGCGGTCAGCAAGGGCGAGGAGCGGGCCCGAAACGAACTGCCCGCCAAGCTCGACACCACCTACGCGAACATCAGCGAGGCCGCCCCGAACGCCAAGGTCGTGGTGCTCGGTTACCCGCGTCTCACCGAGCAAGGTGACTGCGGCATCCCGTTCTTCTCCGACGCCAAGCGGCAGCGGATCAACGACGGTGCCGACGTGCTGACCGGGGTGATCGCGGAGCGCGCGGAGGCGGCCGGATTCACCTTCGCCGACGCCCGCGACGCGTTCGCCGGGCACGGCGTGTGCAGCTCCGACGAGTGGATCAACGGCCCGAGCAACCCGCTGGTGGAGTCCTTCCACCCGGACGTCGACGGCCACGCCAAGGCATACCTGCCGGTCCTCAACGCCGTCACCGGCTGACGGCCGGCTCCTGAGTGGGTGGCGATTTCGCGCGAAATCGCCACCCATTTTCGCGCTATCTCCGGAAATGGCGTGCCGGCACGCGGATCTGCCCCTGCCACAGGTATTCCCGCAGGATGCCGGGCGCCGCGGTGTTCTCCACCAGGTGGGAATGCAGAACGCCACCGGCCGCTCTCCCCAGACGATGCCGATGCCGTCCAAGTCGTGCACCCAGCATTCGAAGATCGAGACCTGGTAGGAGCGGACCTCGATTCCCGTGCCCGAGCCGTGCGCGATCTCGCACTGCTCGATGGACACGTTGCCGGCGCTGTCGAGGTGGATTCCCCGGCCGCCTGCGTGCGTGACGGTGCACAGGCGCACCTGCGCAGCCGCGCCCCTGCGCACGGTGATCGCATCCTCGGCGACGTTCCGGATCGAGCAGTTCTCCACTTCGACCGAGGGCCGCTCCCGCCTGTGCTCATCGCCGGTGATCAGGAGCCCGTTCCGCGAGTCGGAGATGTCGGTGCCGCGGATGGTCGCCTCGGCGCTGTTGGCGACGACCACCCCCGTGCCGGTCTCGGCCGATGCCGCGCAATCGAGGATTCGCGCTTCACCGCCGGAGATTTCGATGGCCGGCTTCCCGGCCGAGCGCACCACCAGCCCTTCGAGCTCCACCGTGGAATCTTCGGCCGATATCCCGGCGTCCTTGCGTTGGGGATCGGCGATCGTGACGGTGCCGGGTTCGATCGCGGCGAGGGTGACGTGCCGCCGCCGGACGGCGATCGACTCCTGGTAGTCGCCGGGAGCGATGGAGATGACCGCATCGCGGCCGACGGCCTCCAGGGCTTCGCGGATCGTCGTGAACGCGCCTCGTTCTTCGGGCGCTACCTGGAGTTTCCGGCGCATGAATCCTCGCTGCTCGAGACGGGGCAGACCTGCACAAGCTAGCGCGAGAGGTACGCCCGCGAAACGCAATTTCATGCTCCGGGGCCGATCCCGGGATGAGAGAGGCGTGCTGCCCGGATGATCGCGTTGATCCGCCGGGCGTGCGCACCTCGCCAGTACACCTGACCGCAGTCCCCGCAGCGCGCGTATTCGTCGTAGTGGCGGCGGGTTCCCGACTTGATCTCCGCCAGAACGTCCTGTTTGGACACTGCGATCAGCGGGCCGTTGCACGACGTGCAGCGGGTCCACGGCGCGAGCGGCGGCGCGAACCGGTCGATGACGTCCGCCAGTTGCCGCGCCGGATCGGCGCCCCGCACGTAGCCGCCCGCCCACAGCGCCCGGCGGCGCAGGATGCCCCGGTCCTGGGTCAGCAGCACCCGCCGTTCCCGTTCGGCCTGCGCGATCAGTTCGTCGTCGGTGGAATCGTTGCGGTAGGCGGTGTCCACGCCGAGCAGCCGCAGCCGCCGCGCCAGCTTGCCCAGGTGTACGTCCAGCACGAACCGCGCCGCGACCGGCTGCGGACGCTCGACCGGGCCGATCTCGATGGTCGCGCCGGGCCGCGGCTGGTGCCCCGGCGTCGCGCGAACGCCGTCGACCAGCAGCGGGCCGACCTCGGTGAGCGGCACCCCCACGGATTCGGCGAGGTGCCCGAGCGTGGCGGTGCCGTCGTAGCGCAGCTCGAACTGCTCGACCCGGCGCCGCGGAGCGGCGAAGAACCACAGATCCGGATCGATGCGCACCAGCACGGTCGCCTCCGGCGTCACCGCCCCATTGTGAGCCCTCGTGAGCGCTGAGTCCGGTTCTTACCGGAGTCACCACTCACGAGGAACCCCCGAACGGCGGCGTGTCAGGGGCGGTTCGGCTGGCTACGGTGATCATCCCGGCCGGTGTCGAGGGAGCCTCCGCGAAAGCTCCCGAGGGTGCTTGGCGCCCGTCGACGGTTGGGGTCGAATTGGCAGGCTCAGCTCTGAACAACCAGGTTTCCCGGCGCGCCGTGATGGTCGGTGCCTTGGTGGCCACCGGTGCCGCCGCGTGCACCGGCGGGTCGGCGACGGGCTCGCCAGGTGGGCGCTTGTTGTTGCGCGGCACAACTCTGCCGGACGGCCGCCGGGGCGATGTGCTGCTGGACCAAGGCAAGATCGCCGCGATCGGCGGGGACGCCGGCGGAGCGGACGAACTCGACCTCGCCGGTTACCTGCTGCTGCCGTCCGGGGCGGAGACCCACGCACACCTGGACAAGGCTTTCCTGGGGCGGCGGGTGCCGAACCCGACCGGTGATCTGGCGGGGGCGATCAAGGTGATGTCGGCGCTCGCGTCGACGATGACCGACGAGGACGTGCGGGCGCGGGCGAGCCGGGGCATCGAATTAGCCGTCCGGCACGGCTACACCGCGATCCGCACGCACGTGGACGTCAACGCGAACAACGGCACGCGCCCGCTGAAGGTGCTGCTGGACCTGCGGCAGCAGTACGCCGACATTGTCGATCTCCAGGTGGTGGCGTTCGTCGGCCCGGTCTCCGGCGCGGCCGGCGCCCGGGCTCGCGCGTTGCTGGACGAGGGCCTGCAGCTGGGCGCCGACGTGGTGGGCGGCCTGCCCTACGCCGACCCCGAACCGGCCCAGGCGGTGCGCGAATACCTCGCCGCCGCAAAGGAATACGGCAGGCTGGTCGATCTGCACACCGACGAGACCACCGATGCGAGCGTGCTCTCGCTGCGGGAGCTGATCGCCGAGACCACCCGCGCCGGCATGGGCGGCAAGGTCGCCGCCTCGCACTGCGTGAGCCTCGGCCAGCAGGACCCGGAGACCGCGGACCTGGTCGCGAAGGACGCGGCGGCGGCAGGCGTCGCGGTGATAACGCTGCCGCAGACCAACCTGTACCTGCAGGGGCGCGAGGACGGTGTCCGGGTGCCGCGCGGGCTGACGGCCATCGACGCGCTGCGCCGCGCGGGCGCCGTGCTGGCCGGCGGGGGTGACAACTGGCGGGATCCGTTCAACGCCGTGGGCCGAGCGGATCCGTTCGAGATCGCCTCGCTGCTGGTCGCCGCGGGCCACTCCGACACCGCGGCGGCCTACGCGGCGGTGTCCGACCAGGCCAGGACGGTGCTGAACCTGCCGCCGGTGGGCCTGCGCCCGGGCGACCCGGCGGAGCTCCTCGCGATCCGGGCGGCGGATCTGGACGAGGCGGTGGCGGGCGCGACCGAGGATCGTGCGGTCTTCCACCGCGGCCGCCTCGTCGCCCGAACCCAGGTGGCCACGGCGCTGCACCGCGCGTGAGCGGCCACCGATGAGTTCTCGGCCCGCGGGAGGTCTGCCCTTGCGGAAGACCGTGCACACTCGACGAGGAAGGCGCCTGCCGTGGCGATTCAGCCGATCATCAACACACCTGACCTGGACCGGCTGCTGAACTTCTACACGACGCTGTTCGGAGCGGTGGAGAAGTTCCGCATCCCGGACGGCGAGCCGACGTTCTTCATCGGCCTGCAGATCGACGACGCCGAACTCGGCCTGGTCATCGGTCGAGAGGTGGAGGCGGGCACGACGGGGAGGGTGCTGCTGAGCTTCGACGTCGAGAACGTCGACGCGCTCCTGGACCAGGTGGAAGCGCTCGGAGGCCGAGTCCAAGGCCCGCCGAACGACATGCCATGGGGCCAGCGAGTAGCGCACATCTTCGACCCCGACGGCAACGCAGTGAACCTCACGCAAACGCTCTCGTGAGTGTTCACTCCGGTTCTTACCGGGGTGAACCTCACGACTCCGTACCGGCCGCGGGTGCCGCTCGTGAGTGTTGAGTCCGGTTCTTACCGGAGCGATCACTCACGAGTGGCACGCGAGTAATCCACAGGACGCCAGGCTGTCCACAGATTCTCCACGACCCCTGTTCGGTGCGGAGTTCTGCCTGGATTCTCAACGCATGGCGAGGAATCCAAAGTGGTCTCCCGATGCGAACCTCTCGGCGGAGGATCAGGATCGATGGGCCAAGACGGCCGCTTCCCAGCACGACGTCATCGGAGCCGGTCAGCTTCGTGACTTCGGGCTGTCCAGACATGTCGTCCAGGCGCAGATCGAAGCCCAGCGGTGGTGCCGAGTCCTACCCGGTGTCTACTCGTTGTTCACCGGACCACTGCCGAGATCGTCCCTGATCTCCGCCGCATTGCTGTACGGCGGGGCATGGGCGGTTCTCAGCCACCGAACCGCCGCTGAGGAGTGGGGCATGTTACCGGTGTCCGCGGACTCGCCGGTGCACATCACGGTGCCGTACAAGCAGTCGAGCACCTCACAGCCGCCACTCGTCCGCGTGCACCGGTCGCGGGCGTTCAACTACATCGTCGCGCCGTCGGATCCACCTCGAACGAACCGCGAGGACACCATCATGGATCTCGCGGCCGCCGAGTCGTCCGAGGAAGCCGCGCGAAATCTTTTCATCGACCTCGTCGGTTCGAATCGGATCGACCTGCGGAGGGTGCACGACCAACTCGAAAAGCGACCGCCGGTCCGCTACCGGAAGGCGATGAAGCACGCCCTGGAGCTCCTCACCGGAGGAGCGCTTTCGGCGTTGGAAGCGGAGTACGTCCTCAAGGTCGAGCAAGCGCACGGGCTGCCGAGCGGGCAACGGCAGGTCCCATTCGTCGTTGACGGGGTGAGGCTCTGGGAGGACGTCGTCTACGACGACTGCGGGGTCCGGCTGACGGTGCGACTGGATGGCCGCCAGTTCCACTCGACGAGTCGGATCGCATTCCGGGACAGGCGGCGCGACAACGCAGCGGAACTGGCCAACCGCTCCCGGCTGGTGTACGGCTGGCACGAGGTTCACGGCGACCCGTGTGGAGTCGCGGCGGAGGTCCGGCGAGTCCTGGAGCGGGAAGGCTGGAACGGCGACGGCAACGGTTGCCAAGGCTGCGAGTGACCAAGGCTCGTGAGTGTTCACTCCGGTTCTTACCGGAGTGAACGCTCACGACTCCGTACCGGCCGCGGGTGCCGCTCGTGAGTGTTGAGTCCGGTTCTTACCGGAGTGAACGCTCACGAGTCAGTGGGCCTGGGCGGGGTGGTCAGGCCTGGCGGAGGGGTGGGCTGAACCACCAGGTGATCAGCGGGCCGGCGATCGCCAGGACGAGGACGTAGCCCGTGGCCAGGGCGCCGAGGCTGTCGACCTGGACCGTCACCAGGCTGGCGATGATGATCGAGAACTCGCCGCGCACGATCAGCACGCTGCCCGCGCGCAGCCGGCCCTTCCGCCCCGCCCCCGCGCGGGCCGCCGCGAACCAGCCGGTGCCGATCTTGGTCAGCGCCGTCACCGCGGCCAGCGCGAGCGCCACCGGCAGCAGCGGCACCAGCGAGGCCGGGCTCACGGAGATGCCGATCGCCAGGAAGAACGCCGCGGCGAACAGGTCCCGCAGCGGCGCGACCAGCGCCCGCACCCGGTCGGCCAGCGGGCCGGTCAGCGCCAGCCCCACCAGGAACGCCCCGACCGCCGCCGAGGCGCCGGCCAGCTCCGCGATCGCGGCCACCACCAGCGACAACCCGACGATCCGCAACAGCAACTGTTCGGTGTCGCCGTCCTCGACCAGGTGCCCGACGCGGTGCCCCCAGCGCCGCGACACGCCCAGCGCCAGCAGCAGCACGCCCACCGCCACCGACACGCTCGCCAGGCCGTGCAGCGCCGTGCCGCCGGTGGCCAGCACCGCCAGGATCGGCAGGTACACCGCCATCGCGAAGTCTTCCAGCAGCAGGATCGACAGCACCGCGGGCGTCTCCCGGTTGCCCAGCCGGTGCAGGTCGTCCAGCAGCCGGGACACGATCGTCGACGACGACACCCAGGTGATCCCGGCGAGCGCCACGATCCCGGTGGCGTCCAGCCCGAGCAGCCAGCCGGCCAGCGCGCCCGGCGCGGCGTTGACCACCATGTCCAGCAGCCCGGACGGGACGTGCTGGCGCAGCGTCACGGTGAACTCCTCGATGGAGAACTCCAGGCCGAGCGTGAGCAGCAGGAGCACCACGCCGATCGTCGCGCCGATCTCCACGAAGTCGCGGGCGGCGGGCAGCGGCGCGATGCCGCCCTCGCCCACCGCCAGCCCCACCAGCAGGTACAGCGGGATCGGGGACACCCCGAAGCGCCGGGTGACCGTGCCGACCGCGCCGAGCACGATCAGGACGATCCCCAGTTCCAGCAGGAGCGCGATCGAGGTGTGCACGGCAGCTCACCCCGCCAGGATGCGTTCCACCCCGGTGATGCCCTGCTGCGTGCCGATCACCACGAGGATGTCCCCGGCCTGCAGGCCCTGGCTGGGCGAGGGGGAGGCGATGACGTCCTCGCCGCGCACGATCGCCACGATCGACGCGCCGGTGCGGGTGCGGGCGCGCGTCTCGCCGAGGACGCGCCCGTCGAACGGCGATCCGGCGGTCACCTCGACCTGACCGGCGTTGAGCCCCGGCACCTCGCGCGTCAGGTCGGCGAATCGCTCGGCGATCCGCGGGGCGCCGAGGATCTCGGTGACCGCGTCGGCCTCCTCCTCGCTGAGCCGGAACAGCAGGCGGACCTCGTCGGGATCGTCGCCGGGGTAGGTGACGAACTCGAAGTCGCCGCGCCGCCGAGCCACCACGCCGATGCGCTGGCCGTCGGTGGTGGTGAACTCGTACCGCAGCCCGACCCCGGGGAGCAGAACTTCGGTGACGTCCATGCGCCAATCATCGCGCCGCCTCGCCGCACCCGCCGGTTGTCAGACGGCGGCCGGGTCGCGGTGCGGGACGGGCTTGCCGAGGTGGCGCGGGATGGCCGCGATCGCCGCCAGGCTGATCAGGTTGACCACCACCACGTAGCCGGAAATCGCGGCCGTGGTGCCGAAGTGGCCGAACAGGGCCGTGCAGATGATCGGCGCGAAGCCGCCGCCGAGCACCGCGCCGAGCGAGTAAGACAGCGAGGCGCCGGAGTAGCGCCACTCCGGCCGGAACAGCTCGGTGAACAGCGCCGCCTGCGGCGCGTAGGTCGCTGACACGCCGACCACGTACAGGACCTGGGCCAGCAGGACCATCAGCGCCGTTCGCGTGTCGATCAGCCAGAACAGCGGGAACGCCCACAGCAGGTTCAACGCGCTGCCGAGCAGGTAGACGTTGCGCCGGCCGATGCGATCGGAGAGGCCGCCGAACAGCGGCGTCAGCGCGAGCCAGGCCACTGAGCCGAGCAGCAGGTTCACCAGCGCCGCCTGCTGGCCCAGCCCGGCCTCGTCGACGCTGTAGCTGACCAGGTACACCATGAAGATGTAGCCGAGGGTGTTGTTGCCGACGAAGGTGCCGGTGGCCACCAGCAGCGCCGCCGGCTGGTGCCGGAGCACCTGCGCCACCGGCACCTTCGCCCGCCGGTTCCGGTCGCGGACCTCGGCGAACACCGGGCTTTCCACCACCCGCAGCCGGATGTACAGGCCGAGCAGCACCAGCACGATGCTGAGCAGGAACGGGATCCGCCAGCCCCAGGCGGTGAACTGCTCGGCGGAGGTGGCGCCGCGCACCGCCAGGAAGACCAATGTGGACAGCACCATGCCCAGCGGCGTGCCGATCTGGGCGTAGGAGCCGAACAGCCCGCGCCGGTTCCGCGGCGCGTGCTCGACGGCCATCAGCGCGGCCCCGCCCCATTCGCCGCCGGCGCTGATGCCTTGGAGCACCCGGCAGAGCACCAGTGCCAGCGGCGCCCACGAGCCCCAGGCGTGGTAGTTCGGCAGCAGGCCGATGGCCATCGTCGAGCAGCCCATCACCAGCAGCGAGAACACCAGCATCGACTTGCGGCCGATGCGGTCGCCGAAGTGCCCCATCAGCACGCCGCCCAGCGGCCGGGCCACGAATCCGATCGCGAGCGTGGAGAACGCGGCCAGCTTCCCGGCGGTGGGGGAGAGGTCGGGGAAGAACTGCGGGGCGAAGATCAGCGCCGACGCGGTGCCGTAGAGGAAGTAGTCGTACCACTCGATGGTGGTGCCGACCATGCTGGCGAGCCGGGCGTGGCGCGCCTGTTCAGCGTTGCTCATGGATCCGCCTCTGCGTTGAGTGGAACCGTCTGCTGTGGACGTGACCCGTGTGTACTTTGTGCTGCTATAGAGGCTGTTTTGGATGTGGTGACGTGTGGATGTGGTAACGCGGGCGTTTTGTCTTTGAAGCGGCGCAGCCGCTTAGCCCACCTACGCAACCGGCACCGCCGCGGGTTCTCAGAGGTCTTCTCGCGAGGACAGCCCCGACGTGGTGAATTGGCATTCATGATGTCGGGGATCCCACAGCGAGAAGACCTCTGAGGTTCCGCCACCCGCACCGCTATGCAGGACGAGTTTGGAAACAGCCTCTATAGCGACAGAAAGTACACACGGGGCCGATCAGGACTGCTGGAGCTGCGCCTCGGTGACCACGCCGATCCCGTCGGCTCCGACGTGCACCGTCTCCTCCGATACCGGCGGGTGCACCAGCGGCTTCGGCTTGCCGTCCAGGCCGAAGGCGGTCGATCCCTCGCGGTACCAGGAGGCGACCACGTCGTGGCCCCAGAAGTCGCGGCGGCGCGGGTCCTGCACGCTCCAGCGGGAGGTCGGGTGGTCGGGGTCGCCGGTGTAGTAGTCGCTGGTGTAGAGCTCCAGCCGGTGGCCGTCGGGGTCGCGGAGGTAGAGGTAGAAGGCGTTGGACACGCCGTGGCGGCCCGGCCCGCGCTCGATGTGCCCGTGGTCGGCGGTGGCGCCGAGGATGTCGCAGGCCCGCAGGATGTGGTGCGACTCCGGGACGAAGAACGCGATGTGGTGCAGCCGCGGCCCGGCGCCGCCGGTGAAGGCGATGTCGTGCACCGTCGGCTTGCGGAACATCCACGCCGCGTAGAGCCGGTCGTCGTCCTCGATGGTCTCGGAGGTGCGGAAGCCGAGCTCGGCGTAGAAGTCGTGCGCGGCCTGCACGTCCGGGGTCAGCACGTTGAAGTGGTCGATGCGCGCGGGTTCCGCGCCGCGCCGCAGGTCGTAGCGCTGCACGTGCCGCGGGCCGTGCTCGGCGTGGTGGAAGAACTCGACCGGGAAGCCCAGCGGGTCCTCGACGCGCACCGCTTCGCCGATGCCGCGCGTGGTGCCTGCCGGCACCTCCTGGGTGGGCAGGCCCTTGGCGGCGAAGAACTCCTTGGCGCGCTGGACGTCCTCGGGCGTGCGCACCCGGTACGCCAGCCGCCGCAGGCCGGGCTCCGGGGCCTTGCGCAGCACGAGGCTGTGGTGCAGGAACTCCTCGTAGCCGCGCAGGTAGATGACCTCGTCGTCCTCTTCGATGGCTTCGAAACCGAGGGCGTCCACCCAGAACCAGCGAGCGCGCGGCAGATCGGTGACGGCCAGCTCGGCGTCCGCGGCGCGGACCACGTCGGGAGCGGGGACAGGCATTCGCACACCTACCAGAATCATATATGATTGGATGGCGTTGAAGATTACGCAGCGGGCTCACGGGCGTCAATAGTCCCTATTGCTGAACGAAAACTCGATCAGGTCATTCAGGTCGCCGCGTCGTTCTTGGTTGACATCGTATCTGATTTCGGTTCATCATCTGGTCGAACGGATCGTGCGCCCGACGGGAGGAATCCGGTGTCGCACCCCTTGGGCCTGTCGCCCAGCAAGATCATCGCGGTGCACCTGAACTACCGCAGCCGCGCGCGGGAACGCGGCCGGACGCCACGGGAGCCGTCGTACTTCCTCAAGCCGCCGTCGTCGCTGGCCGCCGACGGCCAGGTGGCGGTGCGCCCGCGCGGCGCGGAGGCGCTCGGCGTCGAGGGCGAGATCGCGGTCATCATCGGCAAGCGGGCGCGCAACGTCCCGCTGGAATCCGCGGCGGACCACATCGGCGGCATCGCGGCGACCAACGACATCGGCTGCTACGACCTGCGCTACGCCGACCGCGGCTCCAACGTGCGCAGCAAGGGCTCCGACGGCTACACCCCGGTCGGCCCGGCCATCATCGATCCCGCCACCGTGGACCTGCGCGATCTCGCGATCCGCCTGTGGGTCAACGACGAACTCGTCCAGGAGGACAACTCCGGCGGCCTGCTGTTCGGCTTCGACTACCTGATCGCGGACCTGTCCAGGTCGCTCACCTTGGAACCCGGCGACATCATCCTCACCGGCACTCCGGCCGCGCCGCCGGTCGTCCGGCCCGGCGACGTCGTCGAGGTCGAGGTCGGCGACGGCGGCAGGCTCCGGACGGTGATCGTCGAGAGCGACGAACCGATGAGCGGGCCGGGCGCGCTCCCGGCACTGTCCGAAAAGGACCGTAGAGACGCCTTCGGTGAACCCTCCGGGCTCGGGCTCTCCGACGAGACCGAGCGGAACCTGCGCGACGTCGCCACCGCGACGATCTCCGCGCAGCTGCGCAAGCGCGGCATCCACCACGCGTTCATCGAATCGGTCCGTCCGGCCAAGCCCGGCACCCGGCTGCTCGGCCGCGCCCACACGCTGCGCTACCTGCCGCTGCGGGAAGACCTGTTCGAGAAGCGCGGCGGCGGCTACAACGCGCAGAAGTCCGCGATCGACTCCATCAAGCCCGGCGAGGTGCTGGTCATCGACGCGCGCGGCGACGCCCACGCCGGCACCATCGGCGACATCCTCGCGCTGCGGGTGCAGCGCGCCGGCGGCACCGGGATCGTGACCGACGGCGCGGTGCGCGACAGCGGCTCGTTCGCCGACCTGGACATCCCGACTTTCGCCGCCCACCAGCACGCCGCTGTGCTCGGCAACCGGCACGTGCCGTGGGAGGACAACGTCGCGATCGCCTGCGGAGGAGCGCTGGTCGAACCCGGCGACGTCCTCGTCGGCGACGACGACGGCGTCGTCGTCATCCCACCCGCGCTGGCCGACGAGATCGCCGCCGACGCCGCCGAGCAGGAACGCCAGGAGCGGTTCATCTACCGGCAGGTCGACGCCGGCCACCGCGTCGAGGGCCTGTACCCGCTCAGCGGGGAATGGCGCGAGCGGTACCAGCAGTGGCGGGACGGTGCAGCGTGACGACGGCGCAGGACGGCGCGGGCGCGTCGAAGTCCGAGATCGCCTACCAGCACCTCCGGCAGCAGATCGTCGAGCGGACGCTGGCGCCGGGCGCGCGCCTGGTGCTGGAGCAGATCGCCCGCGAACTGGACATGAGCGTGGTCCCGGTGCGGGAGGCGATCCGCCGCCTGGAGGCCGAGGGCTACGTCAGCTACCAGCGCAACGTGGGCGCGCAGGTCACCTCAATCGACCCCGACCAGTACCTGAACAGCATGGAGGCGCTGGCGCTGCTGGAGGGCTTCGCCACCGCCTCGGGCGCGCGGCTGATCAGCGCGGCCGAGCTCGACCGGGCGCGGGCGATCAACCAGGAGCTCAAGCGCAAGGCCGAGCAGGGCGACGCCCGCGCCTACACCGAGCTCAACCGGGAGTTCCACCGCGCGCTGTGCGGGGCGAGTGCGAACGCGCACCTGCTCGTCCTGCTGGAGCGGGAGTGGTCGCGACTGGACCTGATCCGCCGGTCCAGCTTCGCGCTGGTGCCCGAGCGCTACGCCGAATCTTTCGCCGAGCACGAGGCGCTGCTGCAGCTCGTCGCCTGCGGCGCGGCCGAGTCCACTGTGGAGCAGTTCGCGCGGGAGCACACGCTGCGGACCGCCCGCGCGGCCGTGGCCTCGTTGCAGGCGACCGCCGACGAAGAGGAGGAATGATGAGGTTCCGCGCCGACCCGACGCAGGTCAGGGGCTCGATCGCGCCGGTGGTCACGCCGTTCACCGCGGACGGCGAACTCGACGAGGCGGGCCTGCGCAACCTGGTCCGCTGGCAGCTGGCCAACGGCTCGCACGGCATCTCCAGCGGCGGCTCCACCGGCGAGCCCAGCGCCCAGACGCTCGCGGAACGCAAGCGGTCGCTGGAGATCGTGGCGGCGGAGACGGCCGACCGGGTGCCGTTCCTGCCGGGCACCGGGTCGGCGAAGCTCGACGAGACGCTGGAGCTGACCGGCCACGCCCGCGACCTCGGCGCCGACATCGCCCTGGTGATCACGCCCTACTACGCCCGGCCCACCCAGGAGGCGCTGTTCACCTGGTACTCGACGGTCGCCGCGGAGTACCCGGACCTGCCGATCGTGGTCTACAACGTGCCCAGCCGCACCGCGGTCAGCGTCGACCCGGCCACCGTGGCCCGGCTGCGCCGGGCGCACGACAACATCGTCGGGATCAAGGAGACCACCAAGGATTTCGAGCACTTCTCGCACGTGCTCAAGGCGTGCGGCCGGGACTTCCTGATGTGGTCCGGCATCGAGCTGCTGTGCCTGCCGCTGCTGGCCATCGGCGGCGTCGGGTTCGTCAGCGCGGTGGCCAACCTGGCGCCGAAGGCGGTCGCGGACATGTACCAGGCCTATGTGGACGGTCGGGTGGACGAGGCGATCGACCTGCACTACCGGCTGCACCCGCTGGTGGAGCTGGTGTTCACCGAGACCAACCCGTCCGCGGTGAAGGCGGTGCTCGCGGAGCGGGGCCTGATCGCCAGCGACCACGTCCGGCCGCCGCTGATCCCCCTCACCGACGGGGGCCGCGCCAAGATCGAGTCCCTGCTGGCCGAGGGCGGCGACCTGATCCGCGGGCGACCAGCACACCGCGTTGATCGTGCCCGGCTTCCAGGCCGCCACCGCTTCTTCGCCGGCCGCCGCCCAGATCGGAAGGCCCACGCCGGTG